>JAJTCJ010000042.1 GCA_021323165.1 Bacteroidota bacterium
TAAATGGAAGATTTGAAAGATAAACGGGGGTTTTTTTGATGATTTTGCTCAGTTAAGGAAACACCAATACAAAGTATTGATTCTGAACGACAAAGTTTATTTTTTGAGATGTTTCATGAGCATAACTACCTCAAAACCACTGTATAAAAGATACAGTACCAGAAACCACAACACAAACCCTAATGCAGCTTTACCGACCACAAGGGCGTATACAGTGATAATTATAAGATAAGCGAAAAGTTTTATTCCGGTGATGGCCATAAAATATCCGACAAAAGTTTTAGGTTTTTTTTGGTCTGCTTTCACCAGGATCCAGTGTATCAGAAAGGTGCTTATAACAAAAAACAACCATAAGGGAAGCATCAGATCACTTTGAAATCTTTCAGTTGCATATTGCTTCCAAAGAAAAAATATTAGGAGAGTAAAAAGGGAAAAAACAGTTAATTTAATTATGAAGGAGCGAAGATTGATCATGCGGAATATTGTGACAGTTCTGATTAACAAGATGCCGCGGTCGTGGCACGGGATGATGAATTCGTTAAGATTATCTCTTCGATTTACTTTTTTATAACGTCTTTAATGAAATAATACATGGCAAGAAAAACAGAGAGAAGCGTAAGCACAAGAGTAAAGACAGGGAACTTAAGAGCGAGCCATTTATCCAGCTGGATACCGCCCAATACTCCTCCAACAATTATTGCAGCCATTTGTATGGCCATTCCGGAATACTTTGCGTAATTATTAAGCTGTTTTTTCGGTAAGCTTGGTTTTTTCTGCTGTTCCACTCTTTATGTCTTTTATTACTCCACCCATACTGCAAGAACCGGTAAATACTGCTCCGGGTTCTATAGCGATCTTATTTGTAATGATATCCCCGTTTAATTTTGAGGAAGATTTTAATGAAAGTAACTCAGCCACACCGATCTTGCCCTTAATTGTTCCGGAAATATCTGCATTCTGACAAATTATTTCTCCTTCAACATTCCCGGAAGGACCAACTACCAGTTTACCTTTTACATTTATTGATCCGGTTAAAGATCCGTCAATCCTCATATCACCATTTGTATTGATATCGCCTTCAATTGAAGTTCCAGCACCAATAATATTTACTGATGGTGTTTCTGAAATATTTTTTGCCATTGCCTTATTGAACATTTTTGTGGATTTTCTGCGTGATTATATGTAAAAATAAGTCTTATTTTGATTAAAACCTCAGTTTTACTTAAAATTCTGCGTAAAAAACACCTTGTATTCATCAATGTTTTTCTCCCTGTAGAAAATTGTATAGTTGTCAGCTGAGATGACAATGGTTTGAAAAGTGCCTGGTGCAAGGCTGCTGAAAACATCCTTTTTATCTTTCATAAAATTATAATAGTTCATCGCCTTTGCCTTGCCACCGAAGGTTTTAACTGTTACAAGCTGCTGTGAAGAATTTAAGAACACATTTGAAACATGAAGGTCATCAGTGCTGAAAGATTGTGAATTCAGATCTGAAAGTATTGTTTTAAATTTATTTATGTCACCTTTTCCGTTTTCAACTATTGTGATCCAATAATATTCCCCGTTTTCATTAAAAACGAACTTTGGTCTTTCCGTGTCAGTTGAATCACTTACAGCAGCTACCTGAGGACCTGCTTTTTGTTTTTTAATCTGATCCAGCATTTCCTGAGCCTTTTCTTTAACCGGATCCTTCGGATATTTTATAACCACCTGTGTCAATGCTCTTTCAAAAGCATCAATATCCTGAGTTCTGCCAATGCTCAAAGCTTTGATAAAAGCAAAACGCGGCATGAGTGGATTTCGTGAATGCAATGTGTCAGCTTTACGGCAATTTGCAAGCGCCTCAGTGTATTTTCCATCAAGGTACAGCTTATATGTTTCCTCATAGAATCTTTCCACTTTGTTGCGGCTTTCAGCAATATCTTTAGCATTATCCGGATTTTTAATGATCATCGCGTATTCTGAGTCAGGAGAACCGGTTAAAATAAGGTTCTTATAATACTCCGCCTTTACTGTGTTGTTTACCGACAAATATGTCCTGTAAAGCTGATAGTAAGCAGAGAGTTTATATTTATTCTCCGGATAACGTTTTAATAATTCTTCGAATGCCTCAACCGATTTCTGATTATTCTGAAGCTGTTCCTTATAAATTGATCCTATATTATAATATGCATCAACTATCTTTCCATTAGATTTTGTCAACGCCTCCGGAGTTAACGGAATTGATTCCAGGTAATAAGCCCGATCTTTTTTATTTTTGATCGTTTTTGGTTTTCCTTCCGCGGTAACATTTTCTGAAACAGAATCCACAACAGGATCGCCATTTTCATCTATAGTTGAATTCGCTAACACCTCATCCTTCTGACTCCTTCTCCAGTTATCCTCAAGCTTTCTGCTTCCCCATTTTTTAGTGAATTCCCCTACTCCGAAACTTACGGTAGCAGTATTATAAAAATACCATGCTCCTGTGTTTCCTGTTGTTGGGGTTGGAGTGGTTGTCTGGTTTGGATTCAAAAGATTATTCTGAGCATTCAGCTTTTCTTCTTCAGCACGTTTTTCATCTTCTTCCACCTGAGCGATTATCTTATCAATGGCTTTATTTCTGTCCTTCTCAGTCATTTTAGCAAGCACCTGAAGGCTGTCCTCTATTGTGATCGTTTTCAGGTTTGTAACAAGCGAAGTAAGGCTCTTCTTTTTCTCTGCAACAAGTGCATAATCGGGATATTCCTTTGGGAGGAAGCTCATTGTACTGTCATAATTAGCTTCTGCGGCTTTATAATCAGTTGCATCAAAATAAATATCCGCTCTTCTTAAATATGATAATGCTTTCTGTGTATTATTCACAGTGCTCTCCCGAATTGATTTGTTCAGGTATTCCATGGCAAGAGGGACATTCTTTTCTTTATAAGCAATGTCAGCAAGAACATAATAGATCTGATCACGAAACTCTGTGTTCTTATCATCTCTTAGCATTTTATTGAGCTCTTTTTTTATTCCCTTAATATCATTGCTGGCAACATCGAAAAGCTTTGCGCGATTGATCCTTGCGTTGAATTCCATATCATAGCTCTGAGGATGCAGCTTTGGAACCATACCATAATATTGGGAAGCTTTCGCATTATCTCCTGATCTTTCATAAAGCTGAGCAAGAACAAAGATGAAACGCGCACGCGTTTTTTTGTGCTTTGTTAAAGTAATTGCTTTTGTAAGGTTTTTAATCGCAGGCAGATATTCACCTCTTTTAATATAATAATCAGCTGTAACCGCTGCATATTCCTGCTGGAACACTCTTTCCTGGGGGAAATCCTTGGCATTCCGGATCGCATCAATAATCGGTTCGGATTGAGATAAGCTGCCGATCTCATTATTAGTGCGAATCATCCAAAGCATTGCACCGTACTTGGCTTCCGGTTTCGGATATTTTTTTGAAACATATTCGAATGCTTCCAGAGCAGAGAAAAAGTCACGCTTGTAAAAATGCGAGCGGCCAATCAGCATGTAATTCTCATCGATCCACCGAACTGCATTAGGAATTTCCTCTTTTGTTTTCTTACTAACAATAGCGTGACGTTGAATTACAACGGAAGACTTCTTAATGCTTTTGTCAAAGTCCGCATAATAGTTTTTTGCTGTGGTGTTGTTGGGATATACAAAGAGTGGAACAATGGTGGTGAAATCGTCCTTGTTAGCTTTTTCAACTTTCTGCACAGACTCCTTCATGTTCTCACGTGAATAGAAATACCCGTTAAACCGAGAATTCATATTGTGCCAGCCCCTGTGGAGTACTGTATTTTTAGTTGTAGAACAGCCGGAAAGAAGTGCCGTTAATGCCGCAACAGAAAAGAATATATAAAATGGAATTTTCTTTATTTTCATTATAAACCGATCAACCCTACTTAATATAGTCGTACTTATTGAAAAACGTTGCTTTTAGATCACCGTTTTATATTCGCCACCTTAATAAACAGCGGAAAAGCAAAATTATTTTATTTTTCTCAATATTACGCTATAAAGCTAATTAATACTCTTGTAAGTACCTCGATTTTATCACATTTTGCGAAAATAAATACGATATTTGCAGCTTATCCTAATAGGTCCAATTAGCAAATGTCTCAGGAAAAGAAAAGAAAATTCATCGATCGTATTCGCCATCGTTATCGCCTTGTGGTAATGAACGATGATACCTTCGAAGAAAACTTTTCATTGCGTTTAACACCGCTTGGCTTTTTCATTCTTCTGGCTTCTGTAACAATCGTAATGACAATGATCGTTACTTCCTTGATCGCTTTTACTCCTATACGTGAGTACATCCCGGGATATGCAGATGTAGGTATGCGCAGAGACCTTATCCGTTTAAAACTAAATACCGACTCACTCGAACAGGCGTTGAACGAACAGAATATGTTCATCCAAAATGTGGGAAATGTATTGAAAGGCGATATTAAAACCGACAGCTCACAAAATCGTCCTGACAAATCAAAAGATTACTCAAAACTGGATCTGAATGCTTCCGCGAAGGAAAATGCGTTGAAAAAAAATATTGAATCAGAAGACAAATACAGTCTTGCATACGGCACAGAAAATAAGAACGGAATCGCCAACTTTTTCTTTTTTACTCCATTGAAAGGAATCGTTTCCGAACAATTTAAAAGTAAGGATCAGCATTATGGGGTTGATGTACTTGGGCCGGAAAATGAATCAATTAAAGCTACTTTGGACGGGACTGTGATCCTTGCCGTGTGGTCTTCGGAAACAGGTTACACGATTACAATTCAGCATACCAATAATATCATTTCTGTTTATAAACATAATTCCGTTTTACTTAAAAAAATGGGGGATTATGTTAAAGCAGGTGAAGCTATAGCTATCATAGGGAATTCAGGGGAACAGACGACAGGGCCGCACCTGCATTTCGAGTTGTGGTATAATGGAAAGGCAATGAACCCCCAGGACTATATGGTTTTCTAGTTTGGTAGAACGGAGTTAGGAATGCGGAGACGGGCTAATATTAATCTGTCTGCTACGATATCATCATTCGGAACAATATTACTAAGGGTGGTCTGGATGCATTCCCCTCTTGAGAGGGGCAAGGGGTGTGTTATTAAAGAATTCTTTTCTCACTTGTTGTAAAAAAATAAATGAACGAAAAAAAGAACATAGCTATTTTAGGAAGTACGGGTTCTATCGGAACACAAGCACTTGATGTGGTCCGCGCTAACCCGGATAGTTTTTCTGTTGAGGTGCTAACAGGCCATGGCAATGCCGACCTGTTGATTAAGCAGGCCATGGAATTTAACCCGAACACGGTTGTTATTGCTGATGAAAGCAAATATCAATATGTGAAAGATGCATTGCAGCCTCATGATATAAAAGTATTTGCCGGAAACAAAGCCATTGCTGAAGTTGTGCAAATGGAAAATATTGAAATGGTACTTACAGCCATTGTTGGATATGCCGGACTTGAGTCTACTATTTCTGCAATAAAAGCCGGGAAACAAATCGCACTTGCAAATAAAGAAACACTTGTTGTTGCCGGAGAATTGGTAACTAAGATCGCCAAAGAACATGGAGTCAACCTTTATCCGGTCGATTCTGAACATTCAGCAATTTTTCAATGCCTTGCAGGCGAGTTTCATAATCCCATAGAGAAAATTTATCTTACAGCATCAGGTGGTCCGTTTCGAGGAAAGGATAAGCAATTCCTGTCTTCTGTAAAGAAAGAACAGGCATTAAAACATCCTAACTGGGATATGGGCGCAAAGATTACAATTGATTCTGCATCGCTTATGAACAAAGGGTTGGAAGTGATCGAAGCAAAATGGCTTTTTGGATTAAAACATGAACAAATTGATGTTATCGTTCATCCGCAAAGCATCATACATAGTATTGTGCAGTTTACGGATGGAAGTATGAAAGCTCAGATGGGTCTCCCTGATATGAAATTGCCGATACAATATGCCCTAGCATATCCCCAAAGAATAAAATCTGATTTTCCACGATTCGATTTTATGAAGTATCCTCAGCTTACATTTGAACCTGCCGATACAAAAACATTTCGTAATCTTGCACTTGCTTTTGAGGCGATGAACAGATGCGGAAATGCGGCATGTATTTTAAATGCAGCCAATGAAGTTGCAGTTGAGGCTTTTTTGAAAGATAAGATCGGTTTTCTTGAGATGAGTGATGTAGTAGAAAAATGTCTTGAAACAGTTACCTTTGTATCCAATCCGGGTTATGAGGATTATGTAGCAACGGACAAAGAAACCAGGAGAGTTGCAATTGAATTAATTAAAAATTTGAGTAAACAAAAAACACACCCCTAACCCCTCTCGAGAGGGGAACGGATCCTGCAAAAATATTAATTATAGTTACCAAACACAGATTCGTAAATTCGTACACAATTCGTATTAGTAGATAAATGGAAATATTAACACAAGTAGCACAATTCATATTAAGTCTTTCAATACTTATTGTATTGCATGAAATGGGACATTTTATCCCTGCAAAATTATTTAAAACAAGAGTTGAAAAATTCTATCTTTTCTTTGATCCATGGTTCTCTCTTTTCAAAATAAAAAGAGGCGATACTGAATATGGAATTGGTTGGCTTCCACTTGGGGGATATGTAAAGATCTCCGGAATGATAGATGAATCCATGGACAAGGAGCAGATGAAGCTTCCTCCGCAATCATGGGAGTTCCGCTCCAAACCAGCCTGGCAGCGATTGATCATTATGATCGGTGGTGTAACCGTTAACGTAATTCTTGGAATTTTAATTTATGCGATGGTGCTTTTTGCCTGGGGAGAAGAATATCTTCCTACAAAAAATGCCACCTACGGAATCTCTGCGGATACTCTAGGTTATGCAATGGGATTAAGAGACGGAGATAAAGTATTATCAGTGAACAATGTTGAAGTTCCGAATTTCAATAAGCTTCCTACCGAGATCTTATTGAATGAAACAAGAAGCATTCAGGTAGAGCGCGATGGAAAGAAGATCGATATTCCGGTAACGGAAGACAACATCAGTCAGATGATAGAAAGCAGAGGCAAGAATATGCTTGTTGCACCACGCTTTCCATCGATCATTGATTCGGTTGAAAAAGGAATGCCTGCAGAACGAGCAGGTTTGAAAAAAGGAGATAAGATCCTAACGATCAATGGCAAGCCTGCATTCTATCATCATGAGGTAAGTAAAATATTAAGATCAAGTCCAAATACAGTAGCTCACATAAAAGTATTGCGCAATAACGATACGATGGTTGTTAAAACCCCGGTAACCACTGATGGTGCTATCGGATTTTATCCCAAAGATCCATCATCATTCTTTAAGATGGATACTATTCATTACGGATTCTTTCAATCGTTTCCTGCCGGGATTCACAAAGCTTACGAGACGTGCGCGAATTATGTAAAGCAGATGAAAGTGCTTGTTACAGTTAAAGGAGCTCACAAGCAGATCGGTGGATTCGGAACAATTGCAAGTGCTTACAGTACTTCATGGGACTGGGAACGCTTCTGGGCATTCACAGCTTTCTTAAGTATTGTACTTGCAATCATGAATATTTTACCTATTCCGGCTTTAGATGGCGGGCACGTAATGTTCTTATTATATGAAGTGATCACACGCAGAAAGCCGAACGAGAAGCTGATGGAATATGCACAGTATGCAGGAATGCTGCTTCTGTTGGCATTGTTGTTGTACGCAAACGGCAATGATGTTATGAGAGGCTTCAGCAAATAGGCATCGACACTCAATGATCCGTTACATAAAATTATTTTCTTTCTTACTCTTACCATTGATCTCTTTTTCTCAGGAAGGTGTCCGCACCACTGTTAAAAAGGAGATCAGCGGAAAGATCATGATAGTTCCTTTCGAGCCGCAAATGTATATGGGCGACATTGGAGAGAAAATCTACATCGAAAGCAAATGGAACTTTAAGCAGCTTTCAGAATACTTCCGCCATCAGCTCGATAATCAATTAAAGTTAAAGTTACAAAGCATTGAAGCGCCTGTTGTTTCATTCTATATTGATTCCACTAAAACATCCCGTGATCTGGAATATATTTATAAATCAACATCAATTGCCTTTGATCTAATAGATAAGCCTTCTGCTCCGACAGCTGACAATAAAAAACAGCAAGGAATAAAGAATGGTCAGTTAACTGTTGAAGCAAGCAGTGATGCAAAATTCACAACAACCAAGCTCAGCAATAACGAATTGATTCCCTTCCTTTCTAAGAAATATAAATCCGAATACTTTGTTTTTGTGAATGAACTGGATATTAAAAACGTTGCGGATTCCTATGATATAGCAAGTGATACTTACCAGAGAGAAGTTACTGTTCATTATACGATCGTAAATGATATGTCGAAACTGATCACCGCGGGTGCCGCTAAATACAGGTTCTCATCAAAGTTAAATGACCCTAAAAAGATCGCCAATCAAACCTTCTCTCCTATTGCTGCTTACATTGCTGCCAAGCTGGAAGCGGTAATACATCCTAAGCCGGTAAAGTAAATTTCCTTCCTTTCCGCCTCTTCCATTTTATTGTTCTCTTCAGTCATTTTCTTTTTAATTTTTGTCAAAAAAGATCAAGGTCAACCGAGCGAATTTCCGTAAATTTGTTACCCATTAAAAAAAGTAAAACATGACACAGGTAATGACAAATAATTTCGGAATTGAAAATGCTCTGAAAGAATTAGGACTAAAAGAAAATAATTACGGTGCTTCTACCGGGTTAAAACATATCGCAACAAAAGGAAAAAAGATCGATTCATTTTCTCCTGTTAACGGACAGCTTATTGGAAGTGTGAATGCTGCAACTGCAGAAGATTACACAACGGTTATGAAATCGGCTGAAGACGCATTTAAAGTTTGGAGAATGATGCCTGCACCGAAACGCGGTGAAATCGTTCGTCAGATGGGTGATGAACTTCGTAAATATAAAGAGCCTCTTGGAAAACTGGTTTCTTACGAAATGGGAAAGAGCCTTCAGGAAGGCTTAGGAGAAGTTCAGGAAATGATCGACATCTGTGATTTCGCAGTTGGTTTATCACGTCAGCTTTACGGCTTAACAATGCACAGCGAGCGCCCAATGCACCGCATGTATGAGCAATGGCATCCTTTCGGAGTTGTAGGAATTATTTCTGCATTCAACTTCCCGGTTGCAGTATGGGCATGGAACTCTATGCTTGCATGGGTTTGCGGAGATGTTTGTATCTGGAAGCCAAGTTCAAAAACTCCGTTGTGTGCAATTGCATGTCAGAATATAATTGCTGAAGTATTAAAACGCAACAACGTTCCGGAAGGAGTTAGCTGTTTAGTGATCGGGAATGAATCAGGTGATCTTATTAATAATGATAAGCGTATTCCATTGGTTTCTTTTACCGGATCTACTCGTATCGGAAGACACGTATCAAAAACCGTAGCTGAACGTTTCGGAAACACTATCCTTGAATTAGGTGGAAATAACGCAATCATCATTTCAGAACATGCAGACCTTTCTATGGTATTGGTAGGATCTGTCTTCGGAGCTGTTGGTACGGCCGGACAACGTTGTACTTCAACCAGAAGATTAATCATTCACGAAAGTGTTTATGATAAAACGATCAGCGTTTTACAAAAAGCATACGGGCAATTGAAGATCGGAAATCCGTTGGATTCCAATAATCATGTTGGACCATTGATCGATCAAAATGCAGTGAAAGATTACCTGAATGCAATTGAAAAAGCAAAACAGGAAGGCGGAAAAATATTAGTTGAAGGAGGAGTTGTTGAAGGAGAAGGTTATGAAAGCGGATGCTATGTGAAGCCTTGCATCATTGAAGCAAAGAATGAATATCATATTGTTCAGGAAGAAACTTTCGCTCCCATTCTTTATGTAATGAAATACAAAACGATTGAAGAAGCGATAGAAATGCAGAATGGAGTTCCTCAGGGATTATCATCTTCGATCTTCACAAACAACATGCGTGAGATGGAATTGTTCCTATCACAGGCAGGTTCTGACTGCGGAATCGCGAATGTAAATATCGGAACATCCGGTGCTGAAATTGGCGGTGCGTTCGGTGGTGAAAAAGAAACTGGCGGAGGACGCGAGTCAGGCTCTGATGCATGGAAAGCATATATGCGCAGACAAACAAATACCATTAACTATGGTACAAGTTTGCCTTTAGCACAAGGGATTAATTTTCATATTTAAACCTCTCCCCAGCCCTCTCCTAAAAAAGAAGAGGGAGTCGATGCCTTCTTCGGAACGTCATTGCGAGAGAGGCACGAACGAAGCAATCTCATAAAAATGAAAGTAAAACATAAACTTTTCAAAAGCGGAATAACATTGGTTGTTTCGCTTTTGTTTTGCAGTAATCTTTTCTCACAAACTATTAGTCTCCAAACAGGCTTATGGCAAGGAACCCTAACATTGCACAGAGGGATCGATCTCCCATTTAATTTTTCTATTCAAAAACAAAACGACCAGTATTCCATGGTCATTTTTAATGATACTGAAAAGATCTCTGTTGATGAGGTGTATATGCTTGGTGATTCTATTATCTTCAGAATGCCAGTATTTGATTCCGAATTACATTGCAGAGCTAACGGGAGTACATTCCTCGAAGGTTTCTGGTTAAATTTTTCAAGAAAAGATCACAACCGGATCCATTTTGATGCTGCAAGCCTTTCAAATGTTAAGTTGAGAGCTCCTTTCCCTGCCGATCCAAAGTTGAAAGGGAAATGGGAAGCTTCATTCAGTCCGCAGACTCAGGACAGCACTAAAGCGATCGGTGTTTTCCATATTGATCATGATGTTTTGAGCGGAACATTCCTGACTGAAACAGGCGACTATCGCTTCTTATCAGGTCAGTTTATTGATTCTAGCTCGTTTTATCTTTCCTGTTTCGATGGCTCACATGCGTTTCTATTCAAGGGGGAAATTAAAGGCGACAGCATTGTTGATGGCCATTTCTATTCCGGATCCCATCATCATGAACCATGGCTTGCAATACGTAATGATAAATTCGAATTGCGAAATCCAGATTCACTTACCTATTTAAAGTCCGGTTATTCAGGTATTGATTTTAATTTTAAGAACACGGAAGGAAAGAATGTTTCTTTGAAAGATGAGAAATTCAAAAACAAAGTTGTCATCATTCAATTGACAGGAACCTGGTGTCCTAACTGTATGGATGAAACAAAATTCCTGGCCCCTTTTTATGAAAAGTATAAGTCAAAAGGATTGGAAATTGTTGCACTTGCGTTTGAACGCACAGAGGATTTTGCAAAAGCCGTGAGTAATGTTGAAAGAACAAAAAAACGATTCAACGCCAGTTATGAATTCCTGATCACAGGAAAGACAGGAGCAGCACAGGCTTCACAGGCTTTACCTATGCTTAACAAAGTAATGGCATTCCCCACTACAATTTATATTGACAAAAAAGGCCGCGTTAGAAAGATCTATACCGGATTCTATGGTCCGGCAACAGGTGATGCACATTTGAAGTTTGTTGATGAAACAACTCGTTTCGTTGAGAAGTTGTTGGCGGAATGATCTCACTAATTAATAAACAAGAATAATCTCTATCTTTGTCGCGGAAAAACTCAAACACATGAACAAACTAATTTTACTTTCAGTTGTAAGCCTAGGAATACTTTCAGCTTGCGGAAATCACAACGATGAAACTAAGAACGAAACAGCAGCAGTTGATACTTCACTGCAGTATTTCGGTGATTCATTGACACAGGACGGAGCAATTCCATCAACAGAGCTTTCTGCAAAAATGGAAGGAAAAGATTCCATGACAGTTAAATTAACAGGTCCTATCAAAGAAGTTTGTCAGAAAAAAGGCTGCTGGATGACAATGGATATCGGTAATGACAAAACAATGCAGGTTAAGTTTAAAGACTATGCATTCTTTGTTCCTAAAGATGCTAACGGAAAAACAGTTGTGATAGAAGGTGTTGCATTTACTGATACTACTTCAGTTGCAGAGCTTCAGCACTATGCTGAGGATGGCGGAAAATCCAAAGAGGAGATCGCGAAAATAACAGAACCGGAGATCGCTATCTCTTTTGAAGCACATGGTGTTATCCTTAAAAAATAAGTTTACTGTTTGTTTTACTCTTTTAGTTTTTGTTTTGCTTGCAGCTAATTGCTCTGGCGATGCAAAAAAGAAAGAAGAAGAAAAGGCTAAGCTCGATAGTATTGCAAGCTGCAACAAGCCCCTGAATCCAAATGGAGACAGCGAGCTTGCCATGCTGATGCGGGAAATGATGAGTTCTGCAAGCAATATGCGCGAAATGGTGAAACAAGGAAATCTTCCGGATAAATTTCCGGAAGAATTTTTAAAGATCCATACTGCACAGCCAACAGATTCAGAAACTAAAAAAGCTTCCTTTGAAGATTTTGCAGATAATTATATCAGTAACCTGAATGCCTTGTATAATTCTCCCAAAGAAGATCTCACCAAAAATTACAATGCGGTTGTGAATGCTTGTGCAAGTTGTCATTCTCAGCATTGCCCGGGGCCGTTGAAGGCTATTAATAAGCTGAAGATCGAGTAGCGTTTTACTTCTTTCTTACCACTAAGGCACTAAGCACACTAAGTTTTTTTACCACCCTTCGACTCTGCTCAGGATAAACTCCGAAGCGGAGATCATGGAGAGTCGCGGAGAATACGTTTTAGAGGCACTGCGCTTTGAGAGTTTAATATTAAGTAACGATAACTTTGTAGAGCAGTTTGTCATCCCGAGCTTGCCCGAGGGATCTTATTCTGTGCGCCAGACCGCTCATCGGAAGCTCCTTTTTTCCGCAGGAATGTTTTTTGTATTGTTTTGTGTATAAAAGATACATCAAATGAAAAAGACACTGTGCTTAATATTACTTAGCTTCTTTTGTTTTTTATCCCAGGAAGCAGTTGCTCAAAAACTATCAGCTAAAGAGCAAAAAAAAGTAAATGATATTTTCAAAAAAGGGAAAACCGCCTACTTTAAATTCCCGGTTTCTTCTGTTCAGGAAGTCAAACCTCTTTCACAAATAATAACTGTAGATCGCATGGAAGGAAAGATGTGCTTCGCTCACGCTAACAAAGATGCTTTCTCTAAATTTATTGTAAAAGGATATCCTTATACCATCATAAAAGTTACAAATTCAGGCACTAAGCCTAAGAGCAAAAAATAAGATTGGAATTTTTATAAAATGATTTCCTAAAAATTCTTAAACCTTCCAAAAACCCCTAAAGGCAACTTATTCCCTTCAGTAGCCTGAAGATATAATTCACCGATATTTAAATTTTTACCCGCCTTCTTCTTCAATAGATTCTCAATGATCAGGGATGAAAATCCTAGCGAGTATGCATTCAGAATAAGGAAATGTTCTTTATCATCCAGAAGGTTCAAAACACCTGCAATCATTTCGTTAATATTGTCTTCAAGTTTCCATTTCTCTCCGTTAGGGCCATGCCCGAATGCCGGAGGATCAAGAATAATTCCGTTGTATTTATTTCCGCGCTTTTCTTCTCTCTTCACAAATTTTAATGCATCCTCCACTACCCAACGAATGTTGCTTAACTCAGAAAGATCCATATTCTCTTTACTCCAGGTTACCACCTGTTTTATGGAATCAACGTGTGTAATATCTGCGCCTGCTGCTTTTGCAGCAAGAGATGCTCCGCCTGTATATGCAAAAAGATTCAAGACTTTTGGCTGGGGAACCTGCATCTTTTTAATTGTAGAATAAATAAAATCCCAGTTTGATGCCTGCTCCGGAAAAATTCCCACATGCTTGAACGATGTTAAACCTAAGCGGAACCTGATAGTTGAATCAGAATCATTGATATCGTATTTCATCTGCCACTGATCAGGCATCTGTTTCAATTTCTTCCATTCTCCTGCAGAACTTGAACGAGGAACAAACTTTACATGAGCACGTTTTTCCCATTCTGAACTACTAAGCGTTTTATCCCATACAGCCTGTGGCTCCGGACGAATAGTAATGAACTGCCCGAAACGTTCCAGCTTCTCAAAACCTCCAACATCTATTAATTCGTAATCTTTAAAATTTTGCGGTGTAAGTAATTCCATGTTGTTTCCTGGTGTTTTTATAAAAAACGAAATTAAGGTTTATCCGGCAATTAAACGCGTAAACCTATAATGCAGATGTCATCAATTTGTTCCAAGTCACCTTTCCATTTATTGAATTCTGATTCAAGAACGTTCTGTTGTTCAGACAATGAGCTTTGGTGAATATTTGATAACAGCTCATTCAACTGTTTGTACTTGAACTTCTTTCCTTTGGGTCCACCGAACTGATCAGCAAAGCCATCTGTGTAAAGATAAAGCATATCATTCGGTTCCAGAATTAACGAATGCTTAGTGAATGGCTTACTACGTTCTCCGTGACCAACAGGCATTTTATCTTTAGGCAATTCTACCATTTGATTATTACGGATCAGGATAGGTTCATTATTCGCGGCAGCATATTCTATTTTATTATTTTGTTTGTCAATGCACATTAAGATTCCATCCATCCCATCCTTTTGGCCGCCATCGCTTATTGTTTCAATAAGGCGCTTTCGTACATAATTAAATATCTCATCCGGACTTTCAATATTTTTTTCCTTAATGGCTTCACTTAAAAATCCAATGTTAAGCAAACTCATGAATGCGCCAGGAACTCCATGTCCAGTGCTGTCGCAGACTGCAAGGTAAAATTTCGCTTTATGTGTTGTCGCCCAATAAAAGTCGCCACTTACAATGTCCTTAGGGTTAAAATAAATAAAACTCTCCTTCACATGTTGTGAGATAAAATCTGAATTTGCGATCAGTGCTGACTGTATTCTTTTTGCATAATGAATAGAATCCAATGTTTCTTTCTGATGGCTTTCCACAATCTCTTTCTGTCGCTGCAGTTCAGTTTTTTGCTTCTCGATCAATTGGTTCTGTCGTTTTGAAACCTTCAACCTGTTGAACATGAATGCTCCAAACAAGCTTATTAAAATTATCCCGCAATACAGGGCAAACCTTTGTGTCTTTTCCTGGCTCAGCTGAGCATCGAACACCTTACGTTCCTCTGATGATCTTACACTGTCTGCTGTAACTTTTTTGTCATATTCATATTGGAATCCTTTCTGAATAGAGATCTTCCGGCTGGTTTCATTATTAAGGCTGTCGCTCATTTGTTTGTACAAAACCTGCATCTGATAAGCTCCTTCCCAGTTACCGGTTTTAGTATAGATCTTACTTAATACACCGCTTGATCTTTTAATGTTATCGGGGTAACCCAAGTCCTGAGAAAGCTGCAGACCACGTTCAGCATATTTCTGAGCTTCTTTTATATCGCCCTTCTCCATGGTTGATTCTGCAATGTTCTGCAATGAAATTGCCACTCCTCTTTTATCGTCAATTTCTTCGCGGATCTTCAGGCTTCTTTGAAAGTAATTCAATGCAATGTCTAAATGATCTTCATTATTAGTGCTAAATTCCGAACTGCGGCTGTAAATCACACCAATGTTGCTTAATGCGTAAGCTATCACTCTTTTATTTTTAACTTCTTCCGCCAGGGCTAAACTCATTTCATAATACTTCAGCGCTTCCTTTAATTTTCCAAGATCAGCATAAGTAATTCCGATATTATTCATTGTGATGGCAATTCCATTCTTGTCGCCCATCTTTTTATACATCTCCAGATTCTTAAAAAAGTAATTCAATGCTTTCGCAGTATCTCCCTGATCCTTATAAATGAAGCCTATATTATTAAATATGATGGCAGTGTATTCCTTATCATGAATACTCTCATATATTTTTAGACTTTTGTGATAATATTCAAGAGCTTTAGGAATATCTCCCTGGAACCTGGCAAGATACCCGGTATTATTTAATGCTCCGGCAAGGCTCCTGAGATAAAAAATCCTAAGAACAGAATCTTTGACCACAGCTAAATTCGCTTCCGATATTTCTCTTACTTTATCATTATACAAAGGCCAGATCTTATCATCGTCATCCACCTCTATCAGAACGTTTAGGATGTTGCACCTTGTGGAATCATGTGTGGCATTCTTCAAAGCTGTCTTTAAGGAATCGATTTCTTTCGTTTGCGCGAAAGAGGGCTGAAATGCACCAAGAAAAATTATGATATATATGTAATTGCTGGCTCTCACGGTCGATAAGTCCTAATTTTCAAAAATGGAAACTGATTGTTTATCAGGTTTTAAATATACCATTATCTTTGCAAAACTTATTAAACATTATGGAAAACAGGAGAGTCAGATTACGTTTCGCACCAAGTCCTACAGGTGGTTTACACATGGGTGGAGTGCGCACAGCATTGTTTAGTTATTTATATGCTAAAAAGCATGGCGGTGATTTTATTTTAAGGATAGAAGACACGGATCAGACCCGCTTTGTTGCAGGTGCTGAGGAATATATCATCAATTCTTTAAAGTGGTGCGGAATAGAACCGAATGAAGGTGTTGGATTTGGTGACGGGCCTTATGCTCCGTATCGTCAAAGTGAAAGAAAAGAGCTGGGAATCTATAAAAAATATTCTGATCAACTGATCGCTAGCGGACACGCATACTACGCTTTTGATACAACGGAAGAGCTTGATGCAATGCGCAAAAGACTTGAAGCGGCAAAAGTAGTTGCTCCTCAATACAATTCAGTGAGCCGTCAGAGTATGCGTAATTCCTTGACCTTATCAGAAGATGAAGTTAACAAACTGATGGCATCAGGTACTCCGTATGTCATCCGTTTGAAAGTTCCGCGTAACGAAGAGATTCGTTTTCACGATATCATCCGCGGTTGGGTGATCGTAAATTCATCTCAGGTAGATGATAAAGTATTGATCAAAAGTGATGGAATGCCTACATATCACATGGCACATATTGTTGATGATATTGAAATGCAGATCTCGCATTGTGTTCGCGCAGAAGAATGGCTTCCTTCCGCTCCTGCTCACATTCTGATCTATCGTTATTTAGGACTTGAAGATAAAATGCCATTACTTGCGCATTTACCGCTGATATTAAAAACAGATGGTAACGGAAAACTATCCAAGCGTGATAAGTCAGGATTACCAATGTTCCCGCTGAACTGGAGTGACCCGCGTGATGATGCACATTACACCGGTTACCGTGAGAATGGATTTTTTCCTGAAGCATTCATCAATATGCTTGCGATGTTAGGATGGAATCCGGGCACAACGCAGGAGATCTTTTCGAAAGAAGAATTAATAGAAGCATTTTCATTTGAACGTGTGAATAAATCGGGAGCTAAATTCGATCCTGAAAAAACGAAATGGTTCAACCAGCAATACCTGAGAATGAAATCGGATGCTGAGCTTGCAGAACTTTTTACACCTATGCTTCATGAAAAAGGAATACATGCTGATCCGAAATTTGTAGAGAATGTATGTAAGCTGGTAAAAGAAAAAGCACATTTTGTTCATGAATTCTGGGAAGGCGGAAGCTACTTTTTTATCGCACCAACAACTTATGATGCAGAGGTAATAAAAAAGCGCTGGAACGATAAAACAGCTGAATTCATAAAAGCTGTAACTGAAGCTTACAAAAACACTTCAACTTTTACTGCTGCTGAAACCGAAGCTCAATTTAAAGCCACAGCAGAAAGAATGGGATTAGGTGCGGGACAAGTAATGCAGATGTTCAGGGTTTGTTTAAGCGGAGTTGGAGGTGGCCCGATGTTATTTGAGATGGTTGAGCTTTTGGGAAGAGATGAAGTTGTGCAGCGACTTGAAACTGCCTTAGCTACAATTAAACCGGTTGTTCAATCCTAGAAATATGCATAAAATTCTGGTAGAAGGAATCAGCGTTTACGCTTATCATGGCTGTTTGGAAGAAGAAGCTAAGATAGGATGCAACTATCTTGTAGATGTGACCATGGAAACCGATTTTACTGAAGCTGCAAAGACGGATGATCTTTCAAAGACCATTGATTATGTAACGGTATATAATATCGTTAAGAAGCAAATGGCAATCAGGTCCAAACTGATTGAAATGGTTGGTCAGCGCATAGTTGATGAGTTAAAAAAAGAACTCAGGGCATTAAAAAAAATTGAAGTGAAAGTTACGAAGCTGAATCCTCCTATGAACGGGAATGTGGAGAAAGTGAGTATTGTGATAGGCTGGAGTGGGGAGTCCCGATAGCTATCGGGAGGAGAATTAAGAGCCGTAAAATAGATGCTATGACAAAAACATGCTCCAAATGCTCCGTTACATTCGAGTGTTGTAATGAAAAACCGGGTTGCTGGTGTGAAGATCTTTATATCAATATTGAAACTCTACAAAAGTTAAAACAGGATTTTGATAATTGTTTATGTCCTGAATGTTTAAAGACATATTCTATTTCACAGAATAATTGATCAATTAACAGCCTTCGCTTTTTTTAGTTTTGATAACCAGATCATATTAATTACCAGAACGACAATTAATATCATAAGTCCAAAGAACTCCCTGGTTTCTTCGATCCATGGTTTTTCTGCTTTCATTGACTGAACAATACTCTCACCATTGTGGTCCAGCCACCACGATTGAACACCTTGTGAATCCACAAATAAATAGATCGCGTAACACACGTATATCGTTAGGCCGAGGATATATAAAAGAGGATTGTATTTTTTTTTGATAGCAAGATAACACAATACCGCTCCGTATAAATAAATAGCGATCCACACAAACGGATCAGGGTCGTTATATTGGAGGGCCGCAGAAAAAATGAATAATGCTATAAAGAAAATATTAAAGAGTTTCATATTGATTCTTTTGAGAGATCGGATTCTACGTTTTTAAAATAATCCTGTTAAAGTTAGTGAATTGGAAGTAATTTTTGCTTTTTCGAAGTCTTTTGATCAATAAAAGCAGAAAAATATTAAGAATTAGATTTTTTATAATCCATATAAATCAACCATTATAAGAATAATTTTTTTAACTTTGCATCATTAAAATTAATGGGTCCTGTGGCCGAGCGGTTAGGCTGAGCTCTGCAAAAGCTCCTACAGCGGTTCAAATCCGCTCGGGAGGGTAAGAAACTCAATGTTTCTTACCCTTCTTGCATTAGAGGCCTTTTCAGCACCTTCATATAAAGACGCCAGGAGACGTTTGGAGACATAAATGTTTCAATATGTGTTTCAGTGGCAGAAGTAAATGTTTCAGTAGATCGGCTTTTTTACTAATTTTAAGTTCATCCCAATTCTATCGATCCCACTCCAGAAATTCTACAGATTTATACTTTAACTTTGGATTCTAAATATTTAACATGAAGATTCTGGTAGTTGAGGATGAGAAAGAGTTATTAAGTTCAATAGAATCCTACCTTAAATCCGAGGGTTTCCTTTGTGAAACCACTGGCGATTTTAATAAAGCTTTGGAGCTAATTGATATTTATGAATTTGACTGTCTAATTGTTGACCTTACTCTTCCTAGTGGCAATGGGCTTGATATAATCCGCAAATTAAAATCTAAGAATACCAATACCGGTATTATTATTATTTCAGCAAAAAATGCCTTGGATGATAAGCTACTGGGGTTAGAATTAGGATCGGATGACTATCTTACTAAGCCCTTTTACCTTTCGGAATTAAATGCGCGTATTAAGGCTTTAATGAGAAGACGAAATTTTAATGGAAGTAATATAAAAATATTCGGAGCTATCTCAATTGATCTGAATACTCATCAGGTAAAAATCGGATCACAGGAACTAACGTTAACGAAAACAGAGTTTGATCTTCTGATCTATTTTTCATCGAACCGCAACAAGGTACTTACTAAAGAGGCGATAGCGGAGCATTTGTGGGGCAGCAATGTTGATCAGGCAGACTCTTTTGATTTCATATATTCTCATATTAAAAATCTTCGTAAAAAAATCACAGATTCCAGTGGTATAGATCCTATAAAAACCGTTTATGGATTAGGATACAAATTTATAAACAATGAACTTACTTAGCCGAATTTCATTTTCCTACATAATCGTTTCCCTAATTGTTCTGATAACGGGCGGATCCTTGTTTTTTTATATTTTTAAGAAGGAAATTTACGAAGAGCTGGATGAACAAATGCGCGATGAAAAAAGAAATATTGAACGTTTGATCGAACGCTCAGATACTATACCCTCTTTTTATTCCTGTGTCAATACAGAAATCTTAATTTTTGTTGCTCCTATTGGGTTGCGAATTAAGCCTGAACGAAAAGATACTGTTATCAACCATCCCCATGAAGGAGAAATCACTTTTCGGCAATGGCGGTACACAGTTAATACAGAAGGCAACAACTACGTAGTTGTCATTAGAAAATCACTCATTGATTTATCAGACCTCTCAGAACAAATTTTGTATGCATTAATCACAGGATTTATTACTTTATTAATAGGGGCTGCTATTGTGAATTATATTGTTCTTAGAGTCGCCCTTCGTCCTTTTTACCATACACTTAAGCAACTACAAAAATATTCTTTAGACAAGCCAGGGAACCTGTCTCTTACTCAAACCAATACCAAGGAGTTTAGGGAATTAAATCAAACTCTGAAATTGATGACTAATCAAATCGAAAATGACTTTCAGAGAACCAAACAATTCACAGAAAACGCTTCTCATGAAATCCAGACACCTCTGGCAATCATTAGAAATAAGCTTGAATTGTTAATGCAGTCGAATAATATTCAGCATGAGGAAGCATCTTTGATCCAATCAGCATACGAAGCGGTAGAGCGCTTATCACGGCTTAATAAAACGCTAATTTTGCTTACCAGAATCGAGAACAAAGAATTTTCAGAGAAAAAAGTTCTTAATTTCGGCACATTGGTTAAGCATTTGACTTCTCAAATGGAAGAGAAGGTGCAGTTGAAAGGATTAAAAATCAGCATTCACGCACATTCGGATTTCAACCATCCTATTAATATAACCCTAGCTGAAATTTTAATTTCTAACCTGCTAAATAATGCCATCCGTTATACTGAAAAAGGGAATGAGATTCGAATCGAAATTTATAAAAACAGGATTACTTTTTCCAACCCCGGTCTCCCTTTTAATATAGATGCAGAGAAGCTCTTCTCACGCTTTTTCAAAATCAGTGCGAGCTCCAAATCCTTAGGCATAGGGTTATCTCTAGCAAGAACTATTGCCGAGTCTTGTGATCTTAAGCTAAGTTATTCCTACCAAAATTATACACATTTATTTAGTGTAGAGGCTTAAATCCAATTTTTCTCCAGAATCGGATTCTACCTTTGTTTAATAAAGAGTAGCCAGAATGACTGTCTGCCATTTAAATTAAAAAAGGGAGGAAAATGAAAGCGTTGAAAATAATGATATTTCTGTTGCTGACGGGAACCACAATGAATGCACAGAAAAAAGATGTACGTGAAAAGGAAGTTCCACAGGTTGTAATACAGAATTTTACTGCAAAATACCCGGATGCTAAAACAAGAACTTGGAAAACAAAGGATGGTAGTTATGAGGTAGATTTTTTTATAGGAATGAAAAAACACGAGGCTAAATACGAGGGAGACGGTAAGTGGAAAAAAACCTCAATAAAAATTAATGAGAAGGATGTTCCAGATCAAGTAAAGGCAACTTTTAAAGGATCTGAATATTCAAAGTGGACGATAGATGATGTTTATTCTGTTGAAGATGTAGAAAATAAAAACATGTATATGTATAAAGTAGAGAAGGGAAGGAATATTATGGAGTTGTTGTATAGTTCAAATGGCGATCTAATAAAAGCTAAGAATAAAACAGAATAGGAGGAATTTATGAAAATTTCATTTTTAATAATAATTTTTAGTTTGACGATGTGCGGAAGCTCGATTCCAAAAAATCAAGAAACAGCCGTAATTGATATACCTCGCCAAGTGCTACATACGGTTATGGTTATGTATCCAAATGCAATTGACATTGAATGGGAGAAAGATCGAAAAGGTAACTTTGAAGCGGAATTTACTTCCGATGGTAAAGAAGTGGAATTAATAATAAATAACGGAGGGGATATTGTCCGAAGCGAAGTTCATATAAAAGAGGCTGAGTTGCCACCAAATATTTTAGATAGTTTAGAGCGAAAGGGCTCAATGAGAATAGCTCGCGCTTTAGAAATCAAGGAAGACCAAATGGTCAATTATTATGTAATAGCCTTAACCCCAACAGAACGATTAAAGCTCACATATGATAAATCTGGAAAGTTAATTTCTGAATCGAAAGTTGACAGAAATAAAAAGCCATTAGTAAGAATTTCATTGCCTGCCTCAGGTATTTCATCTTATGAACGTAAATGGGAATTGCCTTTCATTCTAACAGAGATTTCCGGTTTCACCTTTATAAATACCTCAACAATTGCCTGTATACAAGATGAATTGGGCGTGATTTATTTGTATGACTTGGCTAAGTCTGCTATAATTAGGGAGATTCCTTTTGCCCAGGCAGGAGATTTTGAAGGCATAACACTGGTAGGAAATGAACTATGGACTTTAAGAAGCGATGGCCTCCTTTATCAAATTAACAACTACCAAGACGAACAACCTCAAGTGAAGGAATATCCTATTACACTTTCATCTCCCCAAAATTTTGAAGGACTTTGTTTTGATAGGGCGAATAATCGGTTGCTGATTGTCCCTAGAGAATTCGACACCTCAGATCCAACTAAAAAAGGAGTGTATTCATTTAATGTCAAGGAGAAAGAGTTTTCAACTAAGCCCATTTTTAATCTTGATCTAAATCATTCTGTTTTTTCGTCTTTGTCCAAAAAAAGCAAATCGGCAGTTTTGATGCCTTCGGAAATCGCAATTCATCCGGTCACCTCTAAGATCTATATAACCGATGCAAGGAATGCCCAAGTGCTTATAGTAAATTCAAAAGGAGAGATTGAAAAATTAATCTCACTAAATAGAAACATTTTTGTTAAAACGGAAGGGATTTTCTTTAACCAAGAAGGTGAGATGTTTTTATCTAATGAAGGTAAGAAACAAAACGCAAACCTAATACTAATGGGCAGAGGCATTGAATAAGAGGGATTAATGGGAGGCGACATAATTAAATATATTTGAGTTGACATCGTAGATTATGAGAGACAAAGGAATAGGTATGTCTTATACACAAGCTAGGTTAGCGATTCCCACCTTCCTGCGGTATACTAAACAATATTACGTAGATAGAAGATCGGGAAGAATAAGTTATGCAACTGAAATAATAGCCGCGCCCGAATGCGAATCACACTTCCATCAGTATATTAATATGATCAGAGACCCCAAATTATTTGCGGGTTCGCCTTTCGGAATTGTTGTGGTTTTAAATGCTGATAATGAAGATTATTATGAATATTTATCTGAATTTAAAACTCATTATAAGCCTGTCTCTTAATTATTTTCACCCAAATGATCATTACCAGTGAGTGATTGCTATGTTCAAATGAACAATTATTTCCAGCTTGGATAGTTTGAGCATTAGCCGATATGCAATAATATTGATAATTATATGCTCAGCTTCAATGTCTCTTGTACGTCCTTTCGATACATTAGGAGTGGTATGTAGAAGTAATGAAGGATTATGTCAAGAAGTCACAATTTGACGGAAAAACGCCTCCCAAACCACAGCGGTCAACTGCACTACCCATCTTAAGCTCAATATTCTCGGGACTTCCTTCGGCATAAATATTTCTCATGAAAACTGGATCTAAGTGTCTCAAAAATTCTCAAACTTATAATTGGGGGTGGGAGATTGATGCATCCCTTTTATCCTAAATCTTTGATATGGCCTCTCTAGACAATAATATGACAAATATTTCTAGCCGACCAAGTAAGATACTTGCTGGGGCTTTTGTTTTGATGATTTCATTACTGATCACGCTTTCCATCATCTCGATGATACAAACAAAAAAACAAATAGCTATTTCGGAGTGGGTGCAAAAATCGTTTGGGAGGATCTTAAAGATTGAGGAAAATGTCAGTTTACTTCGGGACCTCCAAGCAAGACATCGCGCCTTTCTTTTAAGTAAGGATTCAAGTTTTAGAAAAGAATACGATGAACTAAGGATTCAAGTTAAAAAATCAAATGTCGAACTTGAATCTCTATTCTCAGAAAATCCAACTCAGCTGCAACTCGTGCAGGAAATCAACGAACTTGTGAATAGGCGTCTTGAAAACATGAACGCAACAACAGGCCTTTCACGAACGCATAGTATCGAGGAGCTATCACCTTTGTTGATGATCGGTTATGCGGATATGGATCGCTTACAGGCTAAGGTTAAATTGTTAGAAAAAATAGAAGAACAGAGATTAAAAGAACAAATAGACGAAAAGGATAAAGGTGATAAAAAAATTCAACTGTGGATTTTACTGTTTTCGGTAAGTTCCCTTGTTATTGTATTGATGTCATTTCTAAGTATAAGAAAGGAAATTTACAAACGGACAATGGCCGAAATTGATTCTGAAGTGCTTGACAAAACAGTAAACGAACGAACCAGTGAAATCCTAAATGTTAATCTGAAGCTTAAGCAAAAGAATATAGATCTGAAAAGAATGAATTCGGAACTAAATGCATTCAACTTCATAACAAACCATGACATGCAAGAGCCATTACGAAAAATTGAAACGTTCATAGCATACATAAAAGAAAAGGAACCTGATGGGATTTCATCAGAGGTAAAGCCATATTTTGAGAGAATTGTCTTATCGGCCAATCGTATGCGGGAATTGATTAATTCAATATCCATTTATTCTACCTATTCACGCAGTCAGGAATTCGTTCAGGGTGACCTAAATAAAGTTGCACGAAATGCTATTGAGAAAACTGAGAAGCTTATTAAGCAAAAAAATGCAAAATTTGAAATTTCTAATCTGCCTGTAATTGCTATAAATTCTGAACAAATTGAAGCTCTATTTATACATCTGATAAACAATAGCTTAAAGTTTTCTAAAGAATTCAATCCCCCGCTTATTAAGATCAGTGCGAAGAAAACACCGCATGATAATGTTGACAGTGTCTGGAGAATTGATTTTTCAGACAACGGGATAGGCTTTAATGAAAAATATAATGACCGTATATTCAATCTTTTTGAGCGATTGCATGATAGTGAGAAATATTCAGGAACCGGTATTGGGCTTCCCATCTGCAAAAAGATAGTTGAGAACCACAATGGCTCGATCTCCGCAAGCTCTGCGCCTGGACACGGAACTACCATTTCAGTATTTTTACCCGAGCATCAGCCTACAATTCGTGAAGACTAGATTTATATTTGACCCATTACGAAACAGAAGATAACAGTAACATCGAAGAATTTAGGACGGCATAAATTGTATGTTCAAATGAACAGAGGCCCACAATCGCTTCAGCATTGCTTCATTTGAAAAAGTTCATGACATATAAGCATTGGTTGTGTTGACAAAGGAGAAGATTGTCAACATCCGCTCGGGACCTCAAAAGATCCCTTCTTTGTGAAAGCAAAGAGGGGATTTTTTATTTCTGATAATCCTAAATAAACCCTCATTAAGATTTTCTTTAAATCGAATCCATTCTTGTAATCGATCTCAAATAAATGTTTGAGAATTTTAATCCCTTCTTGTTGTTCGTATACTTTAAACTGTAGTTCGTCCCATTTTTTAATCTCTAATATCTTGTTTTGATATTTTTGATCGCTTGCAATAAAATTGTTCTATGTATTTTATAAAAATATTAAATAAGAACTCATTGAACCACCGCACATTATCAATTAATCATTATAGATCCATGAAAACAAAAACAACTCTTTTATTAACACTGGCATCACTTTCCGCAGGTTTTTCCTGGGCTCAGTGTCCAATTCAACAACAAACCGTAACAGGGACAAATGTCATTTGTTCAGGCAGCGGCACAATTAACCTTGCCGGCTCTGAACAAGGTGTAAATTATTATTTAAGAAAGAATTCAGACAACTCTGTTGTAGCCGGGCCAGTTGAAGGAACAGGTTCTGCTATTTCTTTCAATACAGGCATTGTTACTACTCCTACAGTTTTCAATGTTAATGCAAAAGATGCATCTCAGTCCTTAGATTTTACTTCTTCACTGTCACAATATGTAAGCTTGGGAACAGGAATAAATTCAATACTTGCAAACACTAACCAGATCACAGCAGAAGCCTGGATAAACCTCGAATCTTATGAGTGGTATCCTACCATAATCGGTAACTACGGTGCGGGACAGATGCAATTTCTTTTACGGATCGATGAAGGCAGACCTGCCTTTTGGATTGGTAATCAATCCAACAGCTGGGTGCGAGCGTATGGTCCTGCCAACATTCCATTAAACAAGTGGGTGCATCTCGCGGGTACCTGGGATGGAACCACGATCAAAGTTTATGTGAATGGGGTACTGGCTGCCTCTGAGCTTCATAGTGGTAATTTTTTCCTGGCCTCACAGGAAGTGCGTATAGGTGCAAGTTCCCTTACTGAATTTTTAAACGGTAGAATTGATAATGTAAGAGTGTGGAACGTTACTAAATCCGCTGCTGACATCAATACAAACAAGGACATATGTCTATTGGGGAATGAGACCAACCTCATCGCTTATTATGATTTTGAAAATATTTCCGCAACAACCTTACAAGATGTTACTGCCAATAACTTTGACGGAACTTTAATCAACGCTCCTGCTTTAGCTGCAGGAACAGATTTTTGCCCTGCATGTACACAACAAATGGCACAAACCGTTACCATCTCGATTGACCCATTAATGGATCATGCTTTTGCTCCTCAGAGTTCTTCTGTAGTCTGTTCGGGTATTGCAGCTGTGAATTTGACTGGATCAGATGCGGGAACAAGTTATTATCTTAGAAACAATGCCAACAATGCTATTGTTGCCGGACCATTTATTGGAACGGGTGGACCGCTCACATTAAGCACAAATGTAACCTCTACATCCACTTTCAATGTATACGCTGAAAAATCAGGGCTTCTTGGAACAGGAACAGCTCTTTCTTTTGATGGCTCAAATGATTTTGTAGAAGCTTCGGGAGCTACAACAAATCTTGCTAACAACGACTTTTCCATTGAAGCCTGGATCAATACTACAGGAATAAACCAGGGAATTGTTACTAAAAGTGATGCTTCAGGATGGCAGCCCGGAGAAAAATCTTTTTACATCGATGGATTGGGTCGCCCTTCTTTTGTCGGCTGGGGAAATGATTTTATTGTAGGAGGAACAGTAGTTAATGACGGGACATGGCACCATGTTGCTGTAACCTGGAATTACTCAACAAGCACAGGAAAAATGTATGTTGATGGAATGGAATCTACTCATCTTGATAATTATTCGCCAAATCTATGGGACAACGTTGGTAACACAGTAAAAGTAGGTGCACCTAATTATGCAGAAGCGCCAAATTATTTTTCTGGTATGATGGATGAAATCCGTATCTGGAACACAACAAGGACGGCATCACAAATCTCTGCTTCAATGCCATCTTGTTTATTTGGAAATGAGCCGGGATTAGTTGCTTACTACCAATTTGAAAATGAAACAGGAGTAACTGCAACGGATCTTACAGGAGGTATTGAAACCGGAACTCTTATAAACTTTGCTGCAACACCATATGTAACAGGACTTGGATGTGGAGCTTCATGCAACACAATCATTTCGACCCTCTACACTGCTACAGTTAATCCTCTTGCAGACTTAACATTAACTCAGGCTTCACCTTCAGTGATTTGCCATGGAAATACGGATATCACTACATCTAATTCAGAACAAGGTGTGTCATACTTCTTAAGAGATGATGCTAATGATAATATCATCAGCGGACCTATGAGCGGAAATGGAAGCCCATTAACTTTCAACACAGGGGATATAAGTTCAACAACAACCTATAATGTGTTGGCTTCAAAATCATCTGCACTGGAGTTTGATGGGATGAATGATTATCTACAAACACCTGTTGTCAGCATTAATGGTGTATTTACATTCGAAACGTGGATCAAAACAAATGACCCTACTCCGGAATGGTCAGGGATTATTACAACAAACACCTATTCGGGAACAGGTATGTTCACACAGTTCTCACTTTCAGACAACGGAACTTTACGTTGGGAAGCAAACAGCCCTAATTTATATATTGCAAACATGACCACCGTTATTAATGATGACGTTTGGCATCATGTAGCGGTTGTTTCTAACGGAACCACAATAACTTTTTATGTTGATGGAAATATTGAATACACAACAGCATTCGTTGCGGGTTCATTAAATAGAAATCTTTTTTTGATGGCCGAAAGACAAGTAGGTCCTTTGATCCCTGGAAAAATGGATGATGCACGTATCTGGACTGTTGCAAGAACACAGGCACAAATCCAATCCGGAATGAATTCTTGTTTAACAGGATCTGAGCCAGGCTTAATGATCTATTATAATTTTGAAAACAATGCCGCATCAAATGTAATTACTGACATTGCAGGAGGTGATCAGAATGGAACTCTTTTCAATATGGATCCTATGACTGACTTTGTTGATGGAATGACATCATGCAGCTGTACCAGTGAAATGACGGTTAAACCAACATTAACAGTTAATTCTATAAGCAACCAGATTGTTAGCGCTTCTGATGCTTCATTCTGTGATAACGGATCAACCAGCATCAATTTAAATTCATCAGAAACTACAGTAAATTACTATTTAAGAAATGATCTTAATGATACTGTTATTGCCGGACCTTTAGCGGGAACAGGATCAGGTATATCGTTCAACACCGGCAACATATCAGCTACTACCTCATACAATGTACTGGCAGAGCGCACTGTTGTTAATGGTGTTTTAAATTTTGATGGTAATGATGATTATGTGTCAGTACCATCCGGAATTAACCTGGCTAATCAATCATTTACGATTGAATTCTGGGCAAAGAGAAATAATTCAAATGCCTATAACTTTATTATTGGCCAAGGGACAGGCAATATGAATGATGGATTACATATTGGCTTCAGAGATAAC
>JAJTCJ010000043.1 GCA_021323165.1 Bacteroidota bacterium
TCACAGGTTCTCCGGTAACAATTACGGGGATGTGATTGTCAGAAGAGCCATGATCCTCATCAAAATAGATGATAAATACCGAATTGTGTGTTTTACACCAGTTTATGAGGTCACCAAGGTTCTCCTTCACCCAGGTATCTCCTTCAGCAACACTGCCATCATGCATATCGTGCTTGAGGTTAGGAGAAATGCATACCACATTCTCCAATGATGAATAATTAGTGGGAAAATCGCTCCATTTTTTATTGGCATTTGCCGGCACATTTGAAAAGCAGTTGGTTGGATTATGCCTTTCTGCGTATTTTTTGTGATAACACTCATCGCTCCCCGTTTCGGGAAGATCTTCACTATACCAGGCAAAGCTTTTACCCTTCAAAGCCAGCTGAGTATAAAGATTTGGATTTGTATAGGGCTTACCCGAAATGCATTTATCATCTTTTTTACCATTGTCCGTTCCGCAGAAAAAACGAATATACTCGGGATATGAAGGATGTCCGAGCGCATGAAAATTAGTGAACAGGGTTCCTTCGGCAATAAGCGAATTAATGAATTGTTTTCAAGCCATACAAATATGATATGATTAGGCAGTGGGAGCGTGGCAGAATTAACTGACGCTGTGTTTGTTGAGCCGGAACTTCCCGGTTCAGTTTCTTCTTCACAGGAAAACAAGGCAAAAACAAATAGCAATGGATAAAGTTTTTTCATAGCCTGAGATTTTTACAAAAATACTCCTCAAAAAAAAGACCAGTGTAATCTTTTGTTGATAAGAGAAAAATAATGGCTAAAAAGGAATTTTGAGAGGTTAAAAAAGAAGGCCGGGATTTCCACGGCATTCGAATTTTTGCAATAATTTGATTAAAATAAAACACTGATAGTCAGTGATTTGATTACTAAAATTCCGTATTAATTACCTGATGAAATTCGAATCAGTGAAAAATTTTGCAATAGGAACTCGGTTAAGGCCATCTAATTTTAATTAATAATGAAGAAATGATTATACCCGTAACCTTAAATAGATGCTTACCATGAAACGATTTTTACTCTCCGTCAACATTCTGATATTAACTATCTTTTTGCAAAACTTTTGTTTTGCCTCGCATCTCTCAGGAGGAGATATAACATACACTTGTATTGGACCAAATCAATATGAGATCACATTTAAGTTGTATAGGGATTGCAGTGGAATTACTGTACCGACAACCATCGCAATAAATTTTTCTAATACATGCGGTTTAGCAAATCCAGCCACTCTCAATGTTACGTTACGTAATCCAAGTACCGGGGTAGTATGTACCGCCCCCTGCGCTACAGAAGTTTCCCAACTATGTCCTAGTCAGGTACCAAATAGTACATGTAATGGAGGAACCTTGCCGGGTATGCAGGAATATATCTATAAAGGAACTGTTACTTTTCCGGGGCAATGCAACAGCTGGACAATGTCTCACGGGGATGGATCACGTAATAACTCTGTGAATGTTACAAGCAGCAGTACTCAAAATTATTATTTCGAGGCTGTTTTGAAAACGGTAAATGCTCCGTGTAATAATTCTCCTACATTCAGTGCACAACCCATCCCTTATCTTTGCGCTGGATATCCTGTATCATATAATCTCGCAACAATTGAACCAGATGGAGATTCTCTTAATTATACTCTGATAGCAGCAAAAAGTGCTGCAGGAACACCTGTCCCTTATAATGCTGGGTATTCCGGTTCTTCGCCACTGACTGGTATCACAATTAATAATTCAACCGGTCAGCTTAATTTTACACCAACAACTATTGGTAACTTTATAGTTGTGGTTCAAGTAGAAGAATTTAATGCTGCGGGATTATCTGTTGGAACAGTTTACAGGGATTTCCAATTTGTAATACAGAGCTGCAGCAACACTCCTCCTGATCCTACGAGTGGAACTATCTCCGGTTTCAGCGGAACAGCGCTACAAACAGGGTCGTATTCTATCCAGATGTGTGAAGGTCAAAACTTCTCTTTTAATGCATCTTACACAGATCCGGATGCGCTAAACAATTTAACTTTTACGACTAATGTTACATCAGTACTTTCCGGATCAACATATACAAATACTACTGGTGGAAACCCTTTAAATGCAAGTTTTTCCTGGACAGCACCGGCAGGGACAGGAGGACAAACTTTAGGATTCGTTGTAACCATAGGTGATGGTGCTTGTCCTATACCGGGAATAAATACATTCACTTATACAATTAATGTAATAACATCAACAACTGCTGGACCTAACCGTTACTACTGTCCGGCAGGCGGCCCTATTCAATTATCCGCTGCAGGCGGAACAAATTTTAACTGGGCTCCTTCATCAGGATTAAGTTGTACAAATTGCGCTGCTCCTTTAGCATCACCTTCCGCCACTACTACTTATACAGTGACAAGTAATCTTGCAAGCGGATGTATAAACAGTGCGACAGTTACTGTATTCAATGTGCCTAATTTTAACCTAACAGTATCAAATGATACAACAATATGCAGGAACAATGCAGCGGCTTTATCGGCAATTGCAACACCCTCAACATTTGCACCTTATCAATATTCCTGGACTCCATCTTATGCTTTAAGCAGTACAAATACAGCGAACACCTCGGCATCACCGCAATATACTAACACTTATTATGTGGCTGTAACTTCAAATACCGGTTGCAGAATTAAAGATTCTGTTAAAGTAATTATTTCAGGAAATGCCCCGGTGATCTATACAAGCAGTAACGATTATCTTGTATGTCCTGGTACGCAGGTACAACTTACTACTTCCTTCATGCAGCCATGCGGAATAGTAAATTATCCATGTACCGGACCTGCCTCGAATGTTCAGATTGGGAATGGAATGTATGCCGATTCGTATTCAACAACGCCATTTTATGGAGGAAACTTTTCAGCAAGTAAGCATCAGTACATTTATACAGCTGCGGAAATCGCGACTATTCTTGGTGGTGCAGCAGGAGGAAAGAATATAAGCGCTTTATCTTTTAATTTATCAGGTGTGCCTTCTGTTACTCCGGCACCATTGCCACCGGTAGCGCCAACAGCCTATATTAATATTAAAATTGGCTGTACTACTCAAGGAGAGTTTACTACATACACGGCTAATTTTGTTCAGAATCTTATTCCTGTTAAAACCAATTATTTGTTTAGTCCGGTTAACGGTTGGAACACCATAACCCTGGATAACGTTTATCGCTGGGACGGGTCTTCTGACATTATAGTGGAAGTATGCACTAATATTGGATTTTCGTCAAGTATACCTGCTATTTATACGAGTACTTATCCTAAGTATTACACTTTATATAAGAATAGCTCTGCCACAGACACTTCTTCAATGAAGGGATGTTCAGCTCTTGTAGGTACCAGATCTTCGAGCCGTACTGATATTCGTTTTTCAATGTGTAACGCAGTTCCAACGGCCGGTTATAATTATGCATGGACACCTTCCACGGGTTTATCAAATGCGGGAACACCGAATCCGACAGCTGTAATAAATAATGATATTACTTATCAGGTTGTTGTGACCGATCTTGCGAATCCTCAGTGTAAAGGAATTGATGAAATAACTATTGATATTGACAGTACTAATTATGTTACAGCTACCCCGGATACCAGTGTGTGCCCCGGGACAACGGTCCAGCTGAATGCCATAGTCACAGGTCCACCGCCAAGTTCATCTATTCCATGCGGAACGAACAATACAAATTGCAGTGGAACACCTTATCTTGCAACTATAGGAACAGGAACAACCTTTAATACTCAATATTCTTACCCTGCTCCTTATGGAAATTATTACTGGGGTGCAAAGCATCAGATATTATATACGGCTGCGGAACTTCAGGCAGCAGGTATGCAGTCAGGAACTATATCGGAGCTTGCTTTTAATGTTGCCGCTTTAAATGGCGGAACTACAAGCTATCAGAATGTGCAGATCAAAATGGGATGCTCAACTCTAAGTTCTTTATCCACATGGCAGACAGGATTATCTACTGTTTACACAAATGCTAATTACACTGTCACTACCGGTTGGAATACACATGTATTTACAAATAAGTTTGATTGGGATGGAGTGTCAAGTATAATCGTAGAGTTCTGTTTTAATAATGCTTCTTATCAACAGAACATTTCAACATACTGGACCACTACAACAAATAATTCAGTGATCAGATATATTGCGGATAATTCTACTGTGTGTGCTACATCGACTTATGCAACACCAGATACTAAAAGGCCTAACACCCGATTTAAAACGTGTAATGCACCTCCTGTGTTCTTAGCTTATAGCTGGGCACCTGCAGCTGCTGTGTCAAATCCTAATATTGCAAATCCTACAGCTTTAATTAATGCCAATTCAACTTTTACAGTAACTGTAACAGGAACAGCATGTACTGTTAGTGATGTGGTAACAGTTAATATAGGAAGTACTACACCTACTATAACAGCAAGTGGGCCTCTCGTATTTTGTCAGGGTGGAAGTGTTACCTTGACTTCAAGTGCAGCCACCGGAAATACATGGAGTAACGGTGCAACAACGCAAAGCATCACAGTAACAAGTTCAGGAATATATACGGTAACCAATAGCTGTGGTATCACGTCTGCCCCTATAACTGTAACTGTTTCACCAACGCCCGTAGTTACTGTCAATTCACCCGTTATTTGCCCCGGGCAGTCTGCAACACTAACTGGTAATGGCGCAGCCTCCTACGTATGGTCAACAGGAGTAACAGTAAATCCAATCACTGTTTCACCCACAGTTACTACTTCTTATACAGTAACAGGTACCAGTAATGGATGTTCAGGTACTGCTATAGGAACTGTAACAGTAAATCCCGGGCCTGCGATAAGTGTTAATTCACCAACTATATGTGCAGGACAATCAGCAACCCTAACAGCAAGTGGAGCTACAACATATCTATGGTCAACAGGTAGTTCTGCAAATGCAATAACAGTTTCGCCTGCTGTTACAACATCGTATACCGTTACCGGAACTACATCCGGTTGCAGCGGCTCAACCGTTGCCACTGTAACAGTTAATCCCTTACCAAATACAACTGTTAACTCGGCTGTGATCTGTTCAGGACAATCTGCTAATCTAACAGCTGCAGGAGCAACCACATATTTATGGTCTACAGGCAGCACGGCTAATCCTATAACAGTTAGCCCTCTTTCAACAACGAGCTATACCGTAACTGGAACAATGAATAGTTGTTCCAAAACAGCAGTAGGTACTGTGACTGTAAATCCAGTTCCAACAGTGAGTGTTAACTCTCAATCAATTTGCAGCGGTGCTTCGGCAACAATAACTGCCACCCCATCATTGGCAGGAGGAACTTATCTATGGTCTCCTGGAGGAGCCTCGTCACAATCGATATCAGTTAGTCCAGCCAGTACGACCACATATTCTGTAACATACAGTTTAAATGGTTGCAGTAATACCGGATCAGGAATTGTAACAGTGAATCCACGTCCAACTGCGACTATGAGTGGTGGAGGAACAATATGTGCCGGTAATACATCCTCTGTAAATATTAATTTTACCGGACCTTCACCCTGGACCTTCACCTATTCAGATGGAACAGTAAATAATACTATCTCAGGAGTAACAGTTTCACCATATGTTATTACAACAGGAACATCAGGCAATTATTCACTGGTTTCAGTGTCTAATGCAACATGTACCGGGACATTTAGTGGTAGTGCCATTGTGACTGTTCGACCTTTACTTGCTGTAAGTAATATAACTTCTGTATGTAATGCATCGAACACAGATTACACAGTTTCATTCGCTATTTCAGGTGGTGATCCATCGACTTATATTGTTACTGGCGGTGGTGGAACTATCTCATCAGGTCCTCCTTATACTTTTACAAGTTTTCCGATTCCTGCCGGAAGTCCTAATTATTCCTTTATAGCCAATGATGCAAGCAATTGTTCTCCGCAACAAGTGAACGGAACGCAGAATTGTAATTGCAGTGCAACGGCAACAATGAGTGGCGGAGGTGTTATTTGTGCAGGAGGATCAACAACACTTAATGTTGCTTTGACAGGTACTTCGCCCTGGTCAATTGTATATACTGATGGAACAACCAATATACCTGTGAACGGTATCACTTCTTCTCCGTATGTTATAACTACCGGCTCGGCAGGTAATTATTCAATGGTTTCTGTTTCTGATGCAAATTGTATTGGTTCATCCGGGGGAAGTGCAATAGTGACAGTAAATTCTGCACCTTCTGTTTCTGTGAATTCGCCAGTGATCTGTGAAGGTGAAACAGCAAATATAACGGCAACACCGGGCTCTTCAGGTGGAACATACTCCTGGACACCCGGAGGCGCTGCAACTCAAACTCTCAGCGTCACACCTGCAGCCACAACTAGTTACACTGTAACCTATACACTCAATGGTTGTTCAAATACATCAGTTTCCAACGTAACAGTAAATAGCTTACCGGTGGTGACAGTCAATAATGAAATTATTTGTGAAGGTGCATCTGCAACATTAACAGCAAATGGTGGTACTTCTTATTTGTGGTCAGATGGATCATCAGTCAATCCTTTGGTTGTGTCTCCTGTAACAACAACTACATATACTGTAACCGGGACATCAAACGGATGTTCGTCTACTGCAATTGCAAGTGTAACAGTTAACAGCACTCTTACTGTAACTGTTAACTCTGTTAATATTTGTGAGGGAGAATCTTCCACATTAACGGCAACCGGTGGTGCTTCTTATAGTTGGTCAGGCGGAGAGATTACTAATCCGATTATAGTATCTCCGGCAGCAACAACTTCGTATACTGTTACAGCAACAAGTAATGGTTGCTCAAATACTGCCGTAGCCACAGTTACTGTCAATCCTGTACCTTCTGTTACAGTTAATTCTCCTACAATATGTGAAGGCACATCTGCAACGTTAACAGCCACAACTTCGAGTTCAGGAGGAGATTACCTGTGGAACCCGGGAGGCATTGCGATACAAAGCATTTCAGTATCGCCTGCAACATCAAGTACATATACTGTTTCTTATACATTAAATGGCTGTACTTCTTCCGCAGTTTCCACTGTTACCGTGAATTCCTTACCTGTAGTTTCTGTTAATTCATTTACTATTTGTGAAGGACAAAGCGCTACTTTAACAGCTGGCGGTGCCGCAGATTATATCTGGTCAAATGGTGATATAGGCAGTACTGTTAATGTCTCACCGCTTGCCACAACATCATATACAGTTACAGGAAGCACTAACGGATGTTCATCAAGTGCAATGTCCATTGTAACAGTAAATCCAATACCGGTGGTTTCTGTTAATTCTGTCACGATCTGTCAAGGTCAAACAAGTAATCTAACAGCCTCAGGTGGCAACACTTATTCATGGTCGACAGGAGACATTACAAATCCGATTACTGTTTCACCTGCAGTTACCACTTCATACACTGTGACAGGGACAACCAGTGGTTGTTCAGCAACGGCTATTTCAACAGTAACGGTAAATCCGATGCCTGTTGTAACAGTGAACTCTGAGACAATATGCACTGGTGCTACTGCTGCATTAACTGCCAGTACATCGTCAGTCGGAGGTAATTTTGTATGGTTGCCGGGGAATGCATCAACTCAGGCTATAAACGTAAATCCGGTTTCTTCAACAACCTATACCGTAACTTATACATTAAATAGTTGTTCAACCACAGCATTAAGTACAGTAACTGTAAATAATACTCCTTCGATCTCAGTAAATTCTATGGCGATATGCGATGGCACAACTGCGACACTAACAGCAACCGGAGGTACTTCCTATTCGTGGTCTACGGGTGATCTAACCGGATCAATCACTGTTTCACCCTCCACTTCAAGTTCTTATACTGTAACGGGGAGCAGCAATGGCTGTTCAGGTACAGCAGTTTCAATTGTTTCGGTTAATGCTGTTCCAATATTAAGTGTAAATCCCGATACCATGTGTGCAGGAACATCAGCAACACTTTCTGCAAATCCTTCTGTTAGTGGCGGAACTTTCTTATGGTCACCGGGAAATGCAAGTACTTCCACGATCAACGTTTCTCCATCATCTACTACAACATATAGTGTGAGTTACTCATTAAATGGTTGTACCTCGAATGCTACAGGAACGGTAACAGTAAATGCACTTCCGATAATAGATCCTATATCGGATGTAATTGGTTGTACGAATACAACAATTCCTGCCGGATCATTTACCAGTAATCCTTCCGGAGCAACATATGCCTGGATCAACACAAATACGGTTATCGGATTGGCAGCAAATGGATCAGTAAATGTTCCGGCCTTCAATGCAAATAATCCGGGTTCAACACCTCTTATTGCTAACATTGAAGTTACGCCTTTCCTGAATGGTTGTTCAGGGCCTTCAGAAGCGTATACTATTACAATACATCCTGATCCATTTGCTGTTATAAGCGGTGGCGGACTAGTATGTAACGGATCAGTTGCTAATGTTAATATCAATCTTACAGGAACAGCTCCATTTAATCTTATCTATACAAATGGTGTAACGAATAATACGGTAAACGGACTGACCTCCTCTGGCTATTCATTTAGTAGTTCGGATACGGGCGTGTATTCGGTGATTTCTATTGCTGATGCATATTGTTATGGTTCTGCAAGCGGGAGTGCTGTAATTGATAACTATCCGCCTTTACAGGTGTCTGTCAGCGGAAACACCTCTCTATGTGCAGGCTCAACAACTACTTTAACAGCTACGGCAAGTGGCGGTGATGGCATTCCTTATGCTTATCTGTGGGGCGTAGGAGGAAGTGATGGGTCAGGTAACACCCTGAATGTAAGCCCAACTTCGAATACATATTATTTTGTTTCTGCATCTGACGGATGTACGGGTGCCGTGAATGATACTATTGATATTACAATATTGCCTTCGCCAAATGTGGTGTTTAATTCCAATCTAACAAGTGGCTGTGCACCGTTATGTGTAAATCTAACAGAATCATGTTCACTTAGCGGTGGATCTGTAACATCATGGTCATGGAATCTTGCAGCAGCAGGAAATTCTACTGCACAAAATCCTTCTGCTTGTTTCAATTCACCAGGAATCTATAGTATCGGTTTAACCGCTACTGGTACAAATGGTTGTTCTTCAACTTTTGTCGCAGCAAACATGATCACAGTAAATGCTTTACCTGAAGCAGAAATAATTGCGCCTTCAACCATTAGTATGTTGGATCCATTAGTCCACTTCAATAGCAATTCGGTGAATGCAACACAATGGTTATGGGATTTTGGTGATGTAAATAGCCAGGGGAATAATAATACAAGCACTTTGAAAAACCCTTCGCACATTTATTCATTACCGGGCTCTTATTGTGCTACACTCACAGTTCAAAGCAGTGCAGGCTGTATTGATGTTACTCAGTACTGTGTAGAAGTTGAAGAGGAGTTCTCCTTTTACATACCGAATGCATTCAGTCCGAACGGAGATGGTTTAAATGATGTTTTTTATCCTAAAGGCAATAATATTTCCGAATATCAAATGTCAATTTATGATCGTTGGGGTAATCTTGTTTTTTTCACAGACTCACCGGATAAACCTTGGGATGGAAAACGTAAAAATAGTGAGGAAGCAATCCTGATGGATGTTTATGTATATAAAATAAATGTCAGGGAAGGAGAATTCAAGAAGTTTCATAATTACATCGGGACTGTCACGATAGTTAAATAGTGTTTTGGTTTGTTTTAGGGAGCTGTTAAGTGATTACTTAACAGCTCTTTTTTTGAACACTCTTCATTCCGGCCTCATTAGTTTGTATCTTTGGTCTCCCATGTCACTTTTTATCACTTCTCTTAATTCAGGCAGCAATGGCAATTGTTATTACGTTGGTAATGACACAGAAGCTGTTTTGGTTGATGCAGGATTGTCCTGTCGTGAAACCGATAAGCGCATGTCTCGTTTGGGCTTATCAATGGAAAAGGTGAAGGCGCTTTTTATTTCACATGAACACTCAGACCATATCCGTGGTGTGGAAGTGCTTGCAAAAAAATACCGTTTTCCTGTTTATATTACTGATAATACAAGGATCTCAGGAAAACTTAAAATCGATCCTTTGCTTGTAAAAACATTTGAGGCGTATAAACCCATCGTAATTGGCGGTCTTAATATTGTTCCATTTAAAAAATTACACGATGCAGTTGATCCATATAGTTTCACAATCAGCGGGAACGGAGTGAATATTGGTGTTTATACTGATATAGGTGCACCTTGTGAACACCTGATCAATAATTTTAAAAAGTGCCATGCTGCTTTTCTCGAAGCGAACTATGATTCCAAAATGCTTGATGACGGAAACTATCCTTACTATTTAAAAAAGCGGATCAGTGGGGGGCACGGACATTTATCGAATCATCAGGCTTTACATATTTTTAAAACGTATCGTTCTCCTGCATTAAGCCTTCTTTTATTATCCCATCTTTCAAAGAACAACAACACTCCCGAGCTGGCGCACGAGCTTTTTATGCAGCATGCGGAAAATACGCATATTGTAGTTGCATCACGTTACGAAGAAACTGCGGTTTATGAAGTGACAGCAAATCCCGCTGCCGAAATAAAAGTTTCAATTTTGAAAACAGAGCAGATGAGCTTGTTCTGATTTTAATTAACCTTACTGAAAACTCTTAGTGCCTTCGTGTCTTAGTGGTTAAAAAGAAGCATACTACAATCCGTAGCCACATTTCCCTCTTTTCTGTAGTAAATTTATGGTCCAACTACTCCGGCCATGAATCGTTCTATAATGCACATTGATCTTGACTCGTTCTTCGTTTCCGTAGAGCGGCTTGTACATCCCGAACTCATTGGTAAACCTGTATTGGTGGGAGGCAGCAGCGATCGTGGTGTAGTAGCTTCCTGCAGCTACGAAGCCCGGACTTTCGGAATTCATTCCGCAATGCCAATGAAAATGGCAAAACAGCTTTGCCCTGAAGCAGTTGTTGTTAAAGGTGATACAGACCAATACAGCAAATACTCAAATATAATTACAGATATTGTAAAGGAAGAAGTTCCTCTTTATGAAAAGCCTTCTATTGATGAATTTTACATTGATCTTACAGGGATGGATAAGTTTTTCGGATGCTACAAAATGGCAACCGAGCTCCGTCAAAAGATCATGAGGGAAACTAATCTTCCGATCTCATTTGCGCTTTCTACGAATAAAACTGTTGCTAAAGTAGGGACCGGTGAAGCGAAGCCGAACGGGCAAAGACACATTGAATTTGGAACGGAGAAAAATTTTCTTGCTCCTCTTTCCATAAAGAAGATCCCGATGGTAGGAGATAAAACCTACATGATCCTCCGTAATATGGGCATTCAGTGGGTAAAAACGGTTCAGGAAATGCCTGCTGAATTAATGGAACAGGTGCTTGGGCAAAACGGGGGCATGATCTGGAGAAAGGCGAATGCTATTGATAATTCTCCTGTCGAGCCTTATTGTGAACGTAAGTCAATTTCCACCGAACGTACTTTCGATCATGATACAATAGATGTAAAAATGTTGAAATCACTGATGGTTAGCATGACGGAAAAACTCGCCTTCCAATTACGCTCCGAACAGAAATTAACAGCGTGTGTAACAGTGAAAATTCGTTATTCCGATTTTAATACCTACACTATGCAGGCGCAGATTCCTTATACATCATTGGATCATACGCTTATTGAAAAAGTAAAAGAACTGTTCGACAGGCTCTATCAAAAGCGCATGCTCATCCGTTTGATCGGTGTAAGATTCAGTCATCTCGTGCAGGGAAGCTATCAGTATAATTTATTTGAAGACTCAATGCAGCAAATTCAATTATACCAGGCAATGGATAAAATGCGTAAACGGTATGGTGATGATACAGTGATTCAACGGGCAGCAGGGCTGGGAGTGAAGCAAAGTAATTTTAATCCTTTTAACGGACTGAGTGCGAAAGCGACTTAAACGAATTTTACGCCCTTCGATAAGCTCAGGGTGACGTGTTTGAGAAGAATAAGTTTAAAGTGAGCAATATCAATTCCCCGCTTGAGAGGGGTTAGGGGTGTGTTATTAAAAACTGAAGTAATATCTAAAAAACAAACTTAGTGGTTTTCCGTCTTAGAGGTAAAAAGCCCAGTGAGAAAAAATATGCTCCTTAACTGCCACACATACTACAGTCTCTGCTACGGAACTATTTCTCCGGAGGATCTTATCTTTTCTATCAATCAGAATGGATATAATTCTTTCGTGCTGTCTGATATTAATAATACTTCAGCAATCCTGGATACGCTGAGAAGATTAAAAGATTCAAAAAATACAAAAGCAATTCCCGGAATAGATTTTCGAAACGGGGCAGAACAGAAATACATCGGCATCGCTAAAAACAATGAGGGATTCCGGGAGCTAAACGAGCATTTATCATGTCATCTTCATAAGGCAGAAAAGTTTGAGGATACAGCACCTTCGTTCAAAAATGTATTTGTGGTATATCCTGCAACTACCTATAAAGGCTGGCCGCTGCGTGACAATGAATATATCGGACTTGCAATCAAAGATGCTTTACAGCTCCAGTTTCTGCCTGCACGGAATCATATAGATAAGCTTGTTGCACTTCACAGTGTTTCTTTTCAGGATAAAAAGCGTTTCAATGCGCATCGTTTGCTAAGAGCGATCGATACAAACAATCTCTTAAGTAAATTACCTGTATCCGAACAGGGATCTGCTGATGAAATGATCCTGCCTATAGAAGAAGCATATGCTGCCTATGCTGACTTTCCGCAGCTGATAAAGAATACCGAATACATATTAAATTCCTGCGAAGTTAAATTTGACTTCGGAAAAATGAGTAACAAGAATTTAAAACACTATACCGGAACGGCTGAAGGAGATATTGCATTGCTTCGTTCGGAATGTGAAAAGGGTTTGGCCTACCGTTATAAAAAACCTTCTGCTGAAGTGCTTGCGCGAATGGAAAAGGAAATGAAGATTATTCATAATATGCATTTCGCTTCCTATTTTCTTATCAACTGGGACATTGTTTCTTATGCTCAAAGTAAAAAGTATTATTATGTAGGCCGGGGCAGCGGTGCAAACAGCATGCTTGCATATCTGCTGAGAATAACTGATGTGGATCCGATAGAGCTGGATCTTTATTTTGAAAGATTTATTAATGAACATCGCACAAATCCTCCTGATTTTGACATTGATTTTTCATGGACAGATCGTGATGATATTACCCGTTATATTTTTGAACGCTTTGGAAAAAACAACGGAGTATCCTTGCTCGGTGCATACAATACTTTCCAGCATGATGCTGTTATTCGTCAATTGGGTAAGGTTTTTGGATTACCTCCCGGTGAAATCGATAAGCTTCAGGCAGCAAATAAATATCCAGTGGATAACAAGCTTGGTGAACTGGTCTTAAAATATGCTGAGGTGTTGAAAGGATTTCCAAGTCATTTGAGTATTCACTCGAGCGGAATTTTAATTTCCGAAGAACCGATCACTTATTATTCAGCAACGCATCTTCCTCCGAAAGGATATCAGACCACACAATTCAGCATGATAGAAGCAGAGGATGTGGGACTATTCAAATTTGATATTCTTAGTCAGCGCGGATTAGGAAAAATAAAAGATTCACTCGACATTATAAAAGAGAATCAGAATGTAACAATCGATATTCATGCGGTTGAACAATTCAAAGTAGATGAAAAAGTAAAAGTATTGTTGAAAAGCGCAAAGGCGATCGGTTGTTTTTATGTTGAGTCGCCCGCAATGAGAATGCTGCTTGCTAAGTTAGCTTGTGATGATTATTTACGCCTGGTTGCAGCAAGTTCTATCATTCGTCCGGGAGTTTCCAAAAGCGGAATGATGCGTGAATACATTGTGCGCTTTCGCGATGAAAAATTGCGTGCGGCTGCACGTGAACGCTTACCCTTGTTCTATGATATTCTTCAGGAAACATACGGTGTAATGGTTTACCAGGAAGATGTGATCAAGATTGCGCACGAGTTTGCAAAGCTTACACTGGCTGAAGCTGATTGCTTACGAAGAGGAATGTCCTGGAAATTCAAACAACGAAATGAATTCTACACTGTACGTGATAAATATTTCAGCAATTGCAAGTCGGAAGGCTATCCTGATCAGCTCGTAAATGATATCTGGGCGCAAATCGAGAGCTTTGCAAATTTTGGTTTCTCCAAGGGACATTCAGCTAGCTACGCAGTGGAAAGTTACCAGGCACTTTACCTGAAAGCGTATTATCCTCTGGAATACATGGTTGCTACACTCAACAACGGTGGTGGATTTTACAGAAAGGAAATTTATGTCCATGAAGCACGAATGCACGGGGCGAAAATAGAAAGGCCATGTATCAATAACAGTACAGATCTTTGCGAGATCAAAGGAAAAACGATCTACCTCGGATTGAATATGATCGCGGAACTGGAGGCAATGGTGATGGGTGGGATCATCAGTGAGCGCAAAACGAATGGTCCGTTTTTAAGTCTTCATGATTTTGTAAAACGCGTCCCGCTTTCAATTGAACAAATGCGTTTATTGATCCGTGCCGGAACATTTCAGTTCACAGGAAAAAATAAAAAAGAATTGCTTTGGGAAATTCATTCACTCATCAACCCGCATAAGAAACGTGATCCTGTCAAAGAACTGTTTGAAATAAAGCCGAAAAGCTGGCAGCTCCCCGAACTTACCGACTCCTGGATGGATGATGCTTTTGATGATCAGGAACTTTTCGGTTTTACATTGTGTTCTCCTTTTGATCTGTTGAGGGATACTCTTCTCATCGACATGAAAGCCTCTGATCTGAAAAAGTATGTCAACAAGCAGGTTTGTATTGCCGGCTATCTCGTCACTACTAAACCCACTTCCACATCCAAAGGAGAACGCATGTCTTTCGGAACTTTTTTAGATATGGATGGGCACTGGATCGATACAGTTCATTTCCCTCCTTCGCTTAAAACAAGCCCGTTTACAGGGCCCGGCTGTTATATTCTTACCGGCAAAGTAACAGAGGAATATGATTTTTTCACCCTGGAAGTAAGCAGTATGAAGCGTTTACCAGTGATTGACAGAGAAAATTTAGTAATGAACAAGCCTGAATTAATGCAAAAAGAATCGTAAATTTATAGCTGTAATGTTTGCCATTGTTGACATAGAGACTTGCGGAGGAAAATTTATTTACCCGAAAGGACGCATCATTGAGATCGCGATCATACTTCATGATGGCTTAACTGTGGTTGATAAATTCAGTACACTCATTAATCCCGGATGCTACATTTCACCAATGTACACCAAGATCACGGGTATTACTAATGAAATGGTGCAGGGTGCTCCTGCCTTTCATGAAGTGGCTAAAAAGATCATGGAGATGACGGAAGACCGCATCTTTGTTGCTCACAATTCATCATTCGATTATAATTTCATTAAAGAAGAATTTGCAAGCCTTGGGGCGAAGTTCAAACGTGAAACATTATGTACGGTGAAGCTTAGCAGAAAACTAATGCCGGGAAGGTTATCATATAGTCTTGGTAATTTATGTGCAGGACTTAATATCCATATTGAAAACCGTCACCGTGCAGAAGGTGATGCACTCGCTACCGCAGAACTGCTCGATCTTTTATTAAGATTGAAAGCTGCGCATCCTCAATATAAAAACATGGGTGCTGCAGAAATCATGGTGAGGCGAATCGATAAAATAAAACAATATATACTGAATAAAATTCCGGAAGAATGCGGTGTGTATTATTTCCTGGATAAGGAGGGAAATATTATTTACATCGGTAAAAGTGTGAACATGTATAACCGTGCTATCAGTCATTTTAACAGTGACGATAAAAAAGGAAAGCAGATGCTTCATGAATTATATAATGTGGATTGGGTGCTTACCGGAAGTGATCTGATCGCTGTATTATTAGAGTCAGATGAGATCAAAAAACACAAACCGAAATATAACCGTGTCCGTAAATCAGCAGAGTTCACACATGCTATCGACTGGTTCCGCGATGATAAGGATGTCATAAATTTTAAGATCGTTCAGCCCGATGAAGCAGAAAATCCTTTGCTTACATTCAATACATACATGACTGCACGAGAGCGTCTGGAAAGCTGGATCGAGGAACATGAATTGTGTCTCCGTTTTTGCGGATTAACTGAAGAAGGTTCTGTATGTTTCAATCATCAGATAAAAAAATGCAATGGTATCTGCGGAGGTGAAGAAGAAATAGAAATATATAACAAACGTGCTAAGAAAATTCTTGAGCGTTATGTATTTGAACATTCCAATTTCGTTCTTCTCGACAGAGGAAGAAATGCTGAAGAACGATCGGTTGTATTAGTTCAGGAGGGGAAATACAGCGGTTACGGGTTTTTTGATGCTGCCGACCCGGTTACTTCTCCTTCAGATCTGAAAGACATGGTTAAAAAAATGGAAGGTCATCCCGACTCAAATGATCTTATCAAAAGCTGGATGAAACAAAAAGGGAATATGCATAAAAGAGTGTTTCCGTTTTAGTTTTTGGTCATTCTGAGCGCAGTCGAAGAATCTTCTTTGAAAGGATTCGAATTTCACCTCTAAGGCACAAAAAAAAGAAGAAAACACTAAGTAGATCTTTTTGTCATCCCGAGCTTGCCCGAGGGATCTTATTCTGTGTGAGAGCCTTTAGTAGAGTACACAGATCTCACTGGTTATTTATGATTAAAAATGATAGTTATGTGTTAAGATCGCTTCGCGATTATGATTAAATTATGATTCAGTGATGGAATTACTTCACAACATACTCCAATTATAATTCGTAATTTCGCCTCCGATTAACAATTCGTTATTCGCATACATTCGTTATTCGCAGATGGTTAAACCCAGTTTTGATGATATTTACATGGACCTTGCAGAGAATCTTGCAAAGCGTTCCCATTGCGTAAAAGCGCAGGTTGGTGCAGTTCTAACAAAAGATACGCGCATTGTTTCTCTTGGTTATAACGGTCCACCTGCAGGTACTCACAATTGTGATATAGAATGGCCCCAAGAAGGTTGTCCGCGCGACAGTAAAGGAAGCTGTTCTCTTGCCCTTCACGCTGAACAGAATGCAATATTATACGCATCCAAGAACAATGTTTCTATTGAAGGATCCACACTGTATGTTACACTTTCCCCTTGTATTGCCTGTGCCCGTGTGATCTACACAACCGGGATCAAAAGAGTCATCTTCACTAATTCTTATGCTGATTTTAAAGGGCTGAAAAGTGATGAAGGTGTGGATTTCCTAAAGAAGTTCGGAGTAACTGTAGAACAATACAAAAAGCAGGCTGCACTTTAAACTTTGAGGTGTGCCATGTCACTTTGAGTAGTCGAAGAGTGGGGCGTATGCCTTCTCACATGTTTCGACAAGCTCAGCATGACCACACACAAAATGCTCCAGGCCTACTAAAACATTGTCAAATACTCTACAATCATTATCTTTGCACTAATATTAACAGTCATCCTGAATCATTGCCGACTGCCAACTGAATAATTGCCAACTGAAATGAACCGTCCTAAATTCTATATATACCTTCCAATATTTTTTGCTTTGATCCTTGTTCTCGGGATTTTTATCGGAACTGCTTTTAATTCAGGTGCCGGACTCGGAAGTATTAATGTAAATTCTGCAAAGGAGTTTAACAAGATCGAGGAAATCCTAAAATACATCGATCATGAATATGTTGATACAATCGATAAAAAAACGCTGGTAGAGCACACGATCACATCAATGCTTCAAACCCTGGATCCTCATTCTAGTTATATCACCGCTGATGAATTAGCTGCTAATAATGAACCTTTACAGGGAAATTTTGAAGGTATCGGAGTTGAGTTCAATATTGTGGATGATACCATTCGTGTTATTGATGCGATCGTTGGCGGACCTGCGGAAGCTGTCGGTATGGAAGCCGGAGACAGAATAGTTAAAGTTGATGGGAAGCCGGTAGCAGGAACAAAGATCACCAACAAGCAGGTAATGCAGAACCTTAAAGGTCCGGGTGGAACAAAAGTAAAAGTTTCAGTATTGCGTAATGGCAAAAGCAAGCTGCTTGAATTTACGATCACAAGAGGAACAATTCCTATTTATAGTGTTGATGTTGCTTACATGATCACACCTAAAACCGGTTACATAAAGGTGGCGCGTTTTGCCGCAACTACTTATGAGGAATATATGGAAACATTTCATAAACTCAAAGAGAAAGGAATGGAGAACCTCATCATAGATCTTCGTGGAAATGGTGGCGGATATCTGAATACAGCTACCAGTATGGCAGATGAATTTCTGGATGCAGGAAAAGGAATTTTATATACACAGGGTAAAGCGCGTCCAAGGAAAGATTATAAGGCAACGGATAAAGGTGAATTTGAAAAAGGAAAACTGATTGTATTGATAGATGATGGTTCGGCTTCTGCAAGCGAGATCCTTGCCGGTGCTTTACAGGACAATGATCGTGCGACCATAGTAGGAAGGAGATCTTTCGGAAAAGGATTGGTTCAGGAACAAAGTGATTTCAGTGACGGATCTGCTATGCGTTTAACAATTGCGAGATACTACACTCCTTCCGGAAGATGTATCCAGAAACCTTACACGGGTGATGTGGAAGCATATTATTTAGAGGAATACGACAGATATAAAAGTGGTGAGCTTGAAAATGCAGATAGCATAAAAATTGCTGATTCATTAAAGTATAAAACTTTATCCGGACGTATTGTTTATGGCGGAGGTGGAATAACCCCAGACGTATTTGTTCCATTGGACACAAGCGGCAGATCTCACTATCTTACTGAAGTTCTTTTTAATGGATTAGTTAATGATTTCGCATTTGCATATAGCGACAAGGAACGAGTTAAGTTAAAAGGATTTAAAACTGTAGAAAACTATAGCCGTTCATTTATTATTACCCCGGATATCATCAATGAATTTGTTATATACGCTGAGAAAAATGGTGTTAAGAGAAATGATTATCAGATCAGGCAATCGGAAAAGATTCTTAAAACTCAGTTAAAAGCCTTAATAGCAAGGAATATCTGGAACAATGAAGGTTTTTATCCAGTACTGCAAAGCCAGGACAATGTTGTTATGAAGGCCTTGGAGTTATTGAAGTAGAGTGGCTATAAAAGCAAAAAAGCCCTGCATTCGCGGGGCTTTTTCGTTTCTGTAAAAAACAGACTATTTGTGCTCTTCATGTGTTGCAGGAGCAACAGCAGCTGAATCAGTCATCGGTGCAGCAGCAGTATCAGTAGTCATTGACTGGCTAGCAGCATTGAATAAAGAATCCATTTTTGCTTTTGCATCAGCTTCCATTTTCGCTTTTTCTTCAGCGCTTGGTCCGCAAATTTGTGTGTTTGTTTGTGTTGGTTAGTACTAGTATCTGAGCGCAAAGGTAATTAAAAAGGAATATCAACCAAGCTGAGAATCAGTTTGTAAGGCTTTTCTTTAAACATTCTGATGTTGAAAACCCTGAAAACACCTGTTTTTTACTTCAGCCTATAGAGATTTAGTTCCGGATTAGTTCAATAGGTGCCCGGGAAAAAGACAAAAGCTGGTGTTTTCAATATTAAGAGGGTACTCAGCCAGAGAGTAAAAAATGAGTTGGTTTTAATTTTCCGGAGCTCAAAATTTCCATACCTTTGAAGGGCAAATTTGTTTTTTATTAACCCTTAAAAACTAAGTATATATGGCATTCGAATTACCTAACCTTCCTTACGCGTACAACGCTCTTGAGCCACATGTTGATGCTAAAACAATGGAGATCCACCACAGCAAACATCATCAGGCATATGTAACAAACCTTAATAATGCAATTGCAGGTTCTGATGCTGAAAAATTAAGCATCACTCATTATTCTGGACAATTATGGCACCTAATGCGGGTGGAGAGCCTAAAGGTGATCTTGCTGCAGCGATCAATAGCGCTTTTGGTTCATTTGCAGAATTTAAAACTCAGTTTGCTGCTGCTGCTGCTACCCGTTTCGGTTCAGGATGGGCATGGCTGATCGTGAAAGACGGAAAGCTGGCTGTTTCTTCAACTCCAAATCAGGATAACCCTTTAATGGATATAGCTGAAGTAAAAGGAACACCAATTATGGGTATTGATGTTTGGGAGCATGCTTATTATTTAAATTACCAAAACAGAAGACCGGATTACGTTACTGCATTCTGGAATGTTATCAACTGGGATGAAGTTGCAAAACGATTCAGTTCCGCTAAATAGTTTTTATACGCCTCGCTTTTCTAAGCGGGGCGTTTATATTTCCTGTCATGAACAAAGCTTTAATTGTATTGTTGATGATGCTTTTTACGGGCAGCGTGTTCTCAGTTACATCTTCTCCTGCTTCGTTGCCATCTTTCAAACAGAATGAAAACATTTTAACTCCGGATAGTCTCAAAACCGACAGTATTTCCGCTGTAAACGCTGAAGTGTTTTTAAAACGGACTTTTCCGCGTATGTCGGAAGATAAACGCAAAAGAGTTATTTCAGCCATGCTTGCATTCCCATTTCCTTTTGGATTTATGGGTGCCCATCGTGTGATGCTTGGTTGTAAACCATGGATACCGGTTGTTTACGTTGCTACATTCGGTGGGTGTTTCGGACTTCTTCCTCTGATTGATTTTATTGCAATTGTCGGCAGTAAAGATATTGAGCAATATGAGAATAACCCGCATGTATTTATGTGGCTGAAGTAAATTTCAGAGTTTTAAATAGAAGGGTCAAAATAGAAGTCATCTCCCGCGCAGATCTGAAACATCCCGATAGCTATCGGGATCAGGATGACCAACACACAAGTGTAAATTCGTAAATTCGCATAAATAATTCGTTATTTGTACCATGAAGGTTGGTTTGTTCTTCGGTTCTTTTAATCCTATCCATGTCGGACACATGGTGCTGGCGAATTACATGCTGGAATTCACCGATCTTGACCGCATCTGGTTTGTGATCTCGCCACAAAATCCTTTAAAGAATAAATCATCTCTTCTGCATGAACGGTATCGTTTACAAATGGTGCAGTTAGCCACAGAAAATAACAATAAGTTCAAAGCAAGCGATGCAGAGTTTAAATTGTCACAACCTTCTTATACTGTAAATACTCTTGCTTACCTGAAAGAAAAACATCCTAAGAATCAGTTTGTGCTTATTATGGGTGGTGATAATCTAACAACTTTCCATAAGTGGAAAAACTACGAGGAGATCCTGAAATACCATGAGATCTATGTTTATCCTCGTCCAGGCAGCCCTGAAGCAGAACTAAGCAAGCATAAAAATGTTAAGATTGTAAATGCGCCTCATATGGAGATATCTTCTACAATGATCCGTAATTCAATTAAAGAAAAAAAAGATATTCGCTATTTCCTTCCTGAAAAAGTTTGGGAGTACATCAAAGAAATGCATTTTTACGAAAAATAAGATCAAATAAAATATAATAAATGAGCGGAAGATTAGGAGTGTTTATGTCAAAGATCATCAGGTATTTTATCCAGGGATTAGTTATTACTGTTCCTGTAGCAGTAACTGTTATTGTTGTTTATAAAGTGATTGCCTGGGTTGGTTCACTTTTAAGTCCTTTTGGAACTATTGTAAGTCCGGTAGTTGATCCTTTCATTATAATTATAACGGCAATTTTGCTGATATTTTTGATGGGTCTTCTAGGATCATCCATTATACTTCGTCCTTTATTTCTCATTTTTGATAATGCACTGGAGCGTACACCGGTCATAAAAACGGTTTATTCTTCTATTAAAGATCTGTTTTCTGCTTTCGTTGGAAGCAAAAAACGTTTCAATAAACCTGTTCTGGTAACTATAAATAAAGAAAACAATATTCAGCAACTTGGTTTTATCACACAGGAAGATCTTTCAGAACTGAATCTTAAGAAAGGACATTATGCTGTTTACGTTCCGTTATCATATTCTTTTTCAGGAAATCTCCTGATAGTTCCTGCAGATCATATCACCGTTGTGGATGCTTCTTCTGCTGAGGTGATGAAATTCATCGTTTCAGGTGGAGTAACCGATATTGATGATAAGGATTAATTATTGAATAAGAATTGTATCTTGTAATGGTCATATTAAAAAAATCAAACATGAAGAAAATCTCTACCCTCGCATTTGCCCTTACCATAGGTGTATTCGGATTTGCACAAAAGATCAAAGTTAAAGAATCGAGTGAAAATATTGGTGGCGGAAGTCATAGTGCAATTACGGTTACTCTTAACGAGATCAACCCTTCGGATGCTGAAGATGCTTTTAAATCATTTATGAAAAAGTATGATGGAAAGCGAGGTTCAAAGGATGGCGCTATATTTATTGATAATGCGGTAATCAAAGAAATGGGAAACAATACAGTTGATATTTACGGAAAAGCCCTTGGCAAAAAAGGAGATCCGGAAATTACATTTGTTATTGCATACGATCTTGGTGGTGCATTTTTAAATTCAGGTGAACATAAAGATCAGTATAAAATTGCAGAAAAGATCGCTAAGGACTTTGCTGTACAGGCAACCAAAGATGCGATTTCTGATAAATTAAAAGCAGCAGAAAAGGTTCAGTCTAACTTAGAGGATGATCAGAAATCATTGGAGAAACAAAACAAAAATCTGAATGATGATATCACTGATTATAAAGCAAAGATCACGAAAGCAGAGCAGGACATAGCAAAGAACAAGACTGATCAGGAGAAGAAAAAATCAGAGATAGAAGCACAGAAAAAAGTTGTTGCTGACATCGACAAAAAATTAAAAGCAGTAGAGTAGTAAGTTAAAAGAGAAAAAAGTTAAAAGTCAAAAGGTAGATTGCCTTTTGACTTTTTTATTTGACTTAATTTTTATTACGAAACGTGTTAACATCTTTGTATTGTATTTTTAGTCCTAGTTTCTTTTGACTTATAACTTTCTCTCTTATTTCTTAATTTAGTTTATACATCTTCCCCGGCAAGGATCTCACTATTCCTGAAAATTCCATTGTAAGAAGCAATGAAGAAACTTTACTCATTGGCATTTTAGCGATCAGACAAATGTCATCAATGTTCACTGTTTTTTCTTTTAAAATTTCGACAAGAATTTCTTCTTCCGGTTTCAATTCAAGAAATAATTGTTTCTGAACAGGGGCATTCTTTTTTTTGATATGCTCCCAACCCATAATGTAAACGATGTCAGCGGCCGATTGTATCAGTGCTGCTTTGTTTTGTTTTATGATATTGTTGCAGCCTTCCGAAGTTTCATCCCCTACCTTTCCGGGAAACGCGAAAACATCCCTGCTGTAACTATTTGCAATATCAGCTGTAATAAGTGAACCGCCATCTTTTTTTGACTCAACAACTATTGTTGCGTCTGCCATACCTGCAACGATCCTGTTCCTTCTGGGAAAATTTTCTCTGTCAGGTTTTGTCTTGCTTGTGAAGTCACTTAATAACCCGCCTTGCTGCATCATCCGTTCTGCGGTAGGTTTATGTACAGCAGGATAAACTTTATCTAGCCCGTGTGCAAATACTCCTATTGTTTTAAGTCCGTTATCTAATGCTGCTTTGTGTGCACAGATATCGATTCCGTATGCAAGTCCGCTAACTATCAGTGGATTGAAAACTGCCAGGTCGGATACAAGCTTTTCACATAAAGCTTTTCCATAATCAGTGGCCTCTCTTGTCCCTACTATGCTGATTATTTTTTTATCATTGAGATCTGCCTCTCCTTTCATATATAACATTACAGGACTGTCCTCACAGTGTGTAAGACGTTTGGGATATGCTGCATCAAGATAAAAAATGGGTGTGATTTCATTTTTTTCTATGAACTTTATTTCTTCATCCGCACGTTTAAAAACATCCTGGTTGATCACTGCACTTGCATAAATACTCCCTACTCCGGGCACTTTTTCAAGCGTTGCTCTTTTTTCTTTAAATACAGCCTCCACACTGCCACAATAGGAAACCAAGCGCTTTGCAAGCACATCTCCGATATTATGAATTAAAGTAAGTGCGATCTGATACTTTAAATTGTCATTCATAAAAATATGTTTCTGAAAAAAAGATCTTTTATAAGATCCCGGACATCATATTTCCCGGAGTATGGATCTGATGCCCTATTTGTGTTAAAATGCAATTATTTGTACATTGCACTATTCATAAGAACACAAAAATAGAAATTATATCAAGCAGCACAATGCTGTTTAAAATTTAATTATCGGATAAGTTATCCGAAGCTCTGTTTTATAAAATTCATGACTGCGAATATTTGTCTGCGCAAACAGGCTTTATAAAAGGAATTGTCATTGACCCTAAATCAAAAGAAACTCTTGTTGGTGTGTCGGTGATAGTGGATGATACAGCGGGAACAGTTACTGATATAAACGGAAATTATATATTTCAAACAAGATCCGGTATTCACAAACTTGATCTGAAATTTATTGGTTATAAAAGCCAGACCACTACTATTACTGTTCCCGAAAATGATACACTTATTTTGAGTAGCATGCTGGAATCTGATCTGCAGCAACTGGATGTGGTTGTTGTTTCTGCCGGAAGATTTGAACAACGCTTAGGCGATGTTACAGTTTCGATGGAAGTGTTAAGACCTTCTCTTATTGAAAGTAAAAATGCCAGCACGGTAGAAAGTATAATGGAGCAGGTTCCCGGAGTTAATATGATCGATGGCCAGGCTAACATTCGCGGTGGAAGCGGCTTTAGTTATGGGGCGGGAAGCAGGGTTTTGCTAATGGTTGATGAAATGCCAATGCTTACTGCAGATGCGGGTGATGTAAAATGGAATTTTCTTCCCATAGAGAATTGTGAACAGATAGAAGTGATCAAAGGTGCATCTTCAGCATTGTTTGGATCATCAGCGCTTAATGGAGTGATCAACTTTAGGACCGCGTACCCAAAAGATATTCCTGAAACTAAATTGATCATTAATGGTGGTTATTATGATCGCCCTAAAAGAAATGAGCTCACATGGTGGGAGGATGGTAATCCGACTTTTGGTGGATTGAATTTTTATCACGGCCGCAAGATCGGTCAGCTTGACCTTGTGATTGGAGCCAATGTATTTGATGATAAAGGTTACCGTGAATTAGAAACGGAACAACGTTACAGAGCCAATGTAAATCTACGTTACCGTTTTAAAAAGATCAAAGGACTATCAGTGGGAGTGAATGCCAATACGATCAGAACACAAGGTGGTCTATTCCTTATCTGGCAGGATGCCGACAGCGGTGCTTATAGGCCTGCCGGTGGTGATCTGAGTCATTATACAACTTACAGAACTAATATTGATCCTTTTCTTACTTATTACAATGATTCCGGAGCGCGTCATTCATTAAGAGGAAGATTCTTCAGGACCAAGAACCTGAACAACACCAACCAGGAATCAACTGCAGATGTTTATTACAGCGAATATCAATTTCAGAAAAGATTTAAAAAGGATCTTACAGTTACTACAGGTTTGGTTTATAATTACAATGAAGTTCACGCTGGAGCATTGTATGGAGTGCATTTCAGTAACAATGCCAGTGCATATTTACAATTGGATAAGCGTTTCTTTAAGAAGCTTTCAGTTTCGTTTGGAATAAGAGGAGAATATTTTAAAACTGATTCGATTGAAACAAACGAAACTATTTATTTTCTACTGGATAAATCAAAACCAATTGCTAAAAACTCTAAAGTCAAGCCTGTCTCACGCCTTGGATTGAATTACCAGTTCGCCAAAGCTTCATACTTAAGAGCGTCATTCGGACAAGGCTTTCGTTTCCCCTCTGTAGCCGAACGATTCATTAAAACAACTGCAAGCGGGCTTGATCTTTATCCGAATGACAGTTTAAAGCCTGAAAGCGGATGGAGCGCAGAAATAGGAATCAAGCAAGGAGTGAAGCTTGGAGAATGGAGAGGATTTGTGGATCTTGCGTTCTTCTGGACTGAATACGAAAATATGATGGAATTTACTTTTGGTCAGTACGGCCCTCTTACTCCACCGTATACAACTCCTCAGTTATTAGGTGTTGGTTTCCAATCTCAGAATATCGGAAACACAAGAATTACAGGTTTTGAAGTTTCAGTGATGGGTGAAGGAAAACTTGGTCCTTTTAATATGACCGCTTTACTCGGATATACTTATATCAAACCAATTCAAACCGACTTTGAACCAGCTACGGACACAGCAAAAGCTACTACGCAGGAAAATATTCTTAAGTACAGATATGAACATACTGCCAAAGGAGATGTTGAACTTACTTATAAGAAGATCGGTTTCGGTGTAAGCTGCAGATATAATTCTTTTATGAAGAATATTGATCGTTTCTTTGTAGAAGAGATATCAGGAATAAAAGGAGTGAAAAAATACCGTGAGAACAACAGGAATGGTGACACTGTTTTTGATGGGCGAATCTCTTATCAGATAAACAAAACTGCTAAGTTTGCCTTTATAGTTAATAACGTTTTTAATTACGAATATATGGGTCGCCCTGCTGATATACAGGCTCCTAGATCATATGCAGTTCAGGTAACTTTAAAATTTTAATTCATTATGGCAATACAACGACCTTTCAGTTTTAAAAAGTGGATAGATGATAACAGGCATTTGCTGAAACCACCAGTTGGGAATAAAGTGGTTTATGAAAACACAGAATTTATCGTAATGGTTGTTGGTGGACCAAACTCACGTAAGGATTATCATTACAATGAAAGCGAAGAGTTTTTCTATCAGCTTGAAGGCGACATAAAAGTTGGTATTCAGGAAGATGGAAAAGCTGTTACAGTAGATATAAAAGAAGGAGACATTTTTTTGCTTCCTCCACGTGTGCCGCATAATCCAATGAGAGGGCCGAATACGATCGGACTTGTAATGGAGCGTAAAAGAAGAGAAGGGGAGGAAGATGGACTTATGTGGTTCTGCGAAAAATGTAATGCTCCGTTGTATGAAAAGAAGTTTAAGCTCACAAATATCATGACTCAATTCCAGGAAACATTTGCTTATTTCTACGGAAATGAAGAATTACGCACTTGTAAAAAGTGCGGACATGTTATGCAGCCTCCTGTTGCACCTCAGGAAAAAAATTCATCGCATTAGGAATTGCATATATAATCGTGCCTAGAGGTCATCCTGAACTTGTTTCAGGATCTGCGGGGAGAAGGACTAATTTACCAACGCTCAGATCCTGAAACAAGTTCAGGATGACTAACGCACTTAGAAATTAAAGAACAAGATAGATCATGAATAAAGAAGAGTTGGATGTTGAATTTGAAAAAGTACTTGAATCATTAGCGCCTCAGTTTGGCGAAGAGATAGATGAACAAGCGATCCTGTTTCTTATCGGAGTGCAGGAATTAGGAAAAGGAAAGGTAAAGCTCAGTAAGAATGAAAAGCTAGATGTAATGCATATTGCGGTTTGTACATTGCTGACTCCTTATGGATATTATGAATACGAAGGACTTGATAAAGACGGATGGCCTCACTGGAAAGTGAATGAAAAGCTGCCTCCGCTAAGACCAATGCAGCAGCAATTGCTGATCAGACAAGCTATCGTGGAATATTTTAAAGCAAATGAATTGTTGGGAGAATAAACGATTATTCTATCGTTACAGTTACCTCAGCCGTTTTACCTGGCTCATCAAGGCGTAAAATGCCGGTACCAACCATTCCCGGATAAGTAGATTTTGTAGCAGTTACATCGAATATAGCAGGAAGCTGTACTTCAAAGTTAACATTTCCTGATCCATCAGTAAGATCCTCATAAGTTACTTCACCTCCAACAGAAGGAGCAGCAAGTTTTACTTTAGCATTTCCAACAGGAACACCGGCTGTATCAATTACCTTAACTTTTCCATGACAAGTTTTGTCTTTTTTGCAAGAAGAGCTGCTGAATGCTGCACAAAGCAAAATGGAAGCAAAAACAAATGCAGAAAATTTTACAGTAAAAGTTTTCATGGTATAAAGTTATTTTTGTAAAAACATTATTGGTCCTGTCTGGCAAAAACTATACGCAAGTATAATACTTTTAATCCTTACATTAAACAAATATCCTGCGTATCAATCAGAATATTAGAAAGGATAATTATATTTACTA
>JAJTCJ010000147.1 GCA_021323165.1 Bacteroidota bacterium
TACCCCTTTGGGTAATAATGTTACTGATTATTGGAATAACCTCCTTAATGGTGTTAGCGGTGCTGCACCTATTACTCGTTTTGATGCTTCAAAGTTTAAGACCCGTTTTGCTTGCGAGGTAAAAGGCTTTAATCCCGAAGAATATCTTGAACGTAAAGAAGCCAGGAAGATCGATCTGTTCTCCCAATATGGTCTCTGTTCAGCTATTCAGGCGGTAAAAGATGCAGGACTTGATGGTCCTAATGCTTTTGATCCTGATAGAGCTGGCGTTATCTGGGGTTCCGGTATTGGCGGATTACAAACATTTCAGGACGAGTGTTTTGCTTTCGCTAAAAGTGACGGTACTCCGCGTTTCAATCCTTTTTTCATTCCTAAAATGATCGCGGATATTTGTTCCGGACATATTTCAATTATGTTTGGAATGCGCGGACCCAATTTTACAACCGTTTCTGCTTGTGCTTCTTCTACCAACGCAATGATAGATGCTGCAACCTATATCAAATTAGGTAAAGCGGATATTATAGTTACAGGTGGTTCTGAAGCTGCAGTTAATGAAGCTGGTGTGGGTGGATTTAATGCAATGCATGCGTTGTCAACCAGAAATGATTCTCCTCAGACTGCTTCTCGTCCTTTTGATGCTGAACGTGATGGATTTGTTCTTGGTGAAGGCGGAGGTTGTCTCATTCTTGAAGAATTGAATCATGCTTTAAAGCGTGGTGCCAAGATCTATGCTGAAGTTGTTGGTGGTGGTATGACAGCTGATGCGAATCACATTACAGCTCCCCATCCCGAAGGTTTAGGCGCATTGAATGTTATGCGCAATGCTTTACTCGATGCGGAAATGACAGCAGATCAGATCGATTATGTGAATGTTCATGGAACTTCCACACCGCTTGGCGATGTTGCCGAATCTAAAGCAATTAAAGGCGTTTTTGGTGAACATGCTTATAAGCTGAATATCAGCTCTACTAAATCAATGACCGGTCATCTTTTGGGTGCTGCAGGTGCTATTGAAGCAATTGCTTGTGTACTTGCAGTTAAGAACGATATTATTCCTCCTACGATCAATCACTTCACTGATGATCCTGCTTTGGACAATAAACTGAATTTCACATTTAACACTGCTCAAAAACGAGTTGTTCGTGCTGCTCTCAGCAATACATTCGGTTTTGGAGGGCATAACGCCTCGGTGATCGTGAAAAAATTCAATGCTTAATTTACTGTATTGCCGGTTCACAAAAAAATAAGGGCATACTTCTCGCCCGAAAAGAAATTACATACTTCTTTAAAGAACATCCTTGGATTTTATCCGGACAACATTTCTTTATATAAACTGGCATTCCGACACAGCTCCGCTGCCAAAAATATTAAGAAAGGGGTAAAGGACAGTAATGAACGTCTTGAATTCCTTGGTGATTCCGTTATAGGAACAGTGGTTGCTGATTACCTTTTCAAAAAATTCCCTTACAAAGATGAAGGGTTTTTAACCAAGATGCGCTCTAAGATGGTGAGCCGTGCTAAGCATAATCAGATAGCGATGAAACTTGGTTTGAATCAACTGATCGAAGCTAACAACGACCGTTTCGGCAGTAAACCTAGTTCAATAAATGGCGATGCATATGAGGCTCTGATCGGTGCGATCTACCTTGATAAAGGATACAAGTTCGCTCAGAAATTTATTCTTAACCGCATCATAAATGTCCACATTGATATGGATGAAGTGGAAACCAAGGAAGTTGATTTCAAAAGTAAGTTCATTGAGTGGGCTCAGAAAGAAAAGAAAGAGTTTGAATATGAAACCGTTGTTGATGGAACCACGGTTCCCGATAAACAATTTGTTCTCAATCTGCTGGTAGATGGCGAAATTGTTGGCCATGCGCAACATCTCTCTAAAAAAAGGGCTGAGCAGTTAGCCTCTGAAGATGCCTGCAAAAAGCTCGATATTTGATATAAAATTAATAGCCTTTTCTTGTCTTTCTTCCGATTAGATACCTAAATTTACAACTCATTTTACTCCGGTTGGGAAAACACACTCTTGAAATAGAATACGATTATGATTTTGTGCTAATTGGTATCTCATCGCACGAAAAAGATTATCGTTTCTGTTGGGCAATCAATAATAAGCTGAAGCTGGAACTAAGTAAAAAAGAATCACTGGAAATAAAGGGTAAAAAGCAAAGTACTCCTTCCTATTTTTCTTTTTTCACATTTGATGATAAGGATCAGTATAAAGAATATTCCGTCATCGCCAATTTTAGTGAGAGTAAATCGATGGCTCTTGCAGAAGATACACTGTTCACAACTGAAGGTAAAACAAAGAACAGCGGTCAGAGCGAAAATGAATTCCTGGTTCCCGAACTGAAACAAATGAATTATTTGTTTGTTATTCACGGAGAGTTTGAGGATGAAGAAGTAGAAGGCTTTATACAGCAAATTAAAGAAATAGATATTGTCCTTACGGCAATCCGGATCGATCCGAAAACCCTGAGGTCAAAACAAAATTTAATATTTTAAACAAATATCCTCTTGTGCCCTTTGGGCTTGTGGTAAAAAAAAGAAAATGAAAAGAACAAAAATAGTAGCAACACTGGGTCCGGCATCTTCTTCAATGGAAGTTCTGGAAGATATGATCAAAGCCGGTGCAAAACATTCGCGCACTTAATAAGAAGCTGGGTTTGCATATCGCAATACTCGCAGATCTCCAGGGGCCAAAGCTCCGTATCGGAGTAATGGAAAATAATAGTGTAGAGTTGGTGACGGGCAAGGAGATCATCATAACAACAAAAGAATGTACTGGTACAGCCGAGCGGTTATACATAACTTATCCTCAGTTTCCAAAGGATGTAAATGTCGGAGAAAGCATTCTTATTGACGATGGTAAATTATTACTTACTGTGATCGATACGAATGGCCTGGATGAGGTGAAAGCCGTTATCAGCCATGGAGGGACTTTGTCTTCTAAGAAAGGAGTGAATCTTCCAAATACCAGGATCTCTCTGCCTTGTCTTACCGAAAAGGATCTCAGAGATCTCGATTTTGCGCTTACACAAAAAGTTGATTGGATAGGATTATCCTTTGTACGTTCTGCAGACGATATCAGGGAATTAAAAATGCTGGTTAAAAATTTCGGTCAGCATGTACCAACACGGATTGTTGCCAAGATTGAGAAGCCTGAAGCTATAAAGGATATTGATAACATCATTGCAGAAACTGATGCGCTTATGGTTGCCCGTGGCGATCTTGGTGTTGAAGTTCCTATGCAAGAGGTACCGGTCATTCAGAAAATGCTTGTGCGTAAATGCCTTGAACAATCCAAGCCGGTTATCATTGCCACCCAAATGATGGAGAGTATGATGACAAATATTAGTCCGACCCGTGCTGAAGTAAATGATGTTGCAAACAGTGTAATGGATGGTGCCGATGCAGTAATGTTAAGCGGGGAAACTTCAGTAGGAAATCATCCAGCAAGAGTGGTAGCTGCTATGAGCAAGATCATTGAACATGTTGAGCAGGAAAGTAATATATACAATCGTGAAAATGCAGCCCCTGAGGTGGATCTTAAAAATCATCGTTTTCTATCTGATTCTATCTGTTATACAGCAGCCAAGATGGCGGAACGGACAAAAGCTGCAGCAGTTGTAACTATGACACATTCAGGTTATACTGCATTTAAGCTTGCCAGTCACAGACCCAAAGCAAAGATCTATGTGTTCACGGATAATCATTTTATTTTAACAACACTTAATTTAGTGTGGGGCGTTCAGGGTTTCTTTTATGATAGTGATATCAGCACAGACAGTACCATTGCTGATATTAAGCAAATACTAAAAGCAACCGGAATGGTGAAGATCAATGATCTTGTTATTAATATCGCGAGTATTCCGCTGAGTGAAAAAGGAAAAACAAATATGATCAAACTGAGTGCAGTGGAATAAGAAAATTACGACTTAATGAAATGGAGAAATTGAAAATTAATTCAGCAATTCTCCCCATCACTAAATCAATAATTGAAGCATGAGTTTAAATATTAAATTATTAAAAGAAATTTGTGAAGTTGCCGGTGCACCGGGACATGAACAGCGTGTAAGAGAAATAGTTTTAAGAGAGATCAAAAAACTGGCGGATAAGATCACTGTTGATAATATGGGAAGCATCACAGCTTTCAAAAAAGGGAAGAAGGACAAAAAAGTAATGATAGCTGCTCACATGGATGAGATAGGTTTTATTGTTACACATATTGATGATAACGGATTTTTACGTTTCATTCCTTTGGGTGGATTTGATCCTAAAACGTTAACTGCGCAGCGTGTGATCATTCACGGCAAACAGGATGTTATTGGCGTTATGGGTTCCAAACCTATCCATATGATGAGCCCTGCAGAACGCGATAAAGTAGTCCCTATCCACGATTATTTCATAGATCTTGGAATGAATAAAGCAGATGTGGAAAAGATAGTAAGCGTTGGCGACCCTATAACACGTGAACGTGAGCTGATCGAAATGGGGAACTGTGTTAACTGTAAATCTATCGATAACCGCGTTTCTGTTTTTATTTTGATTGAAACTTTACGCGAATTAAAAAATTCTCCTTACGATGTTTATGCGGTATTCACTGTTCAGGAAGAAGTTGGGATTCGTGGAGCAAGCGCATCTGCCTTACAGATCCAGCCCGATTTTGGTTTTGGACTGGACACAACAATTGCTTTTGATGTTCCCGGAGCAGCTAAGCATGAAATGATAACAAAGCTTGGCGATGGAGCTGCTATCAAGATCATGGATTCATCTACTATCTGTGATTACAGAATGGTTAAGTTCATGAAACAAACCGCAGAAAAGCACAAAATAAAATATCAGACAGAGATACTTCCTGCAGGTGGAACTGATACAGCCGGTATTCAGCGTATGACTCCGGGTGGGGCAATTGCTGGAGCTGTTTCTATACCTACAAGGCATATCCACCAGGTAATTGAAATGGCTGACAAATCGGATATAAGAGCAAGTATTGATCTTTTGAAGAATTGTATTCAGGACATTGACAAATACGACTGGAGTTTTAAATAATACGCGAAAAAAATGCTCTTAACGGAGCGTATCCCTTCGAAGGGGCTGGCGATGAAAATTCTCCGGGTGTTAACTAGATTTCGAATGAAAAAAATATACTACCTCTCAACCTGTTCAACCTGTGCAAGGATCATAAAAGAGTTGGACCTTGAAAATAAAAAGTTTGAATTCCAGGATATCAAAACGGAAAAGATAACAGCTGCTCAGCTGCTGGAAATGAAAAAACTTGCCGGAAGCTACGAAGCTTTATTCAGTCGTGTTGCTTTGAAATACCGCGCATTAGGACTTGATAAGCTCTCATTAAATGAAGATGATTATAAAAAATATATTCTTGAAGAATATACCTTCCTAAAACGTCCTGTGCTTCTTATTAAGGATAAGATCTTTGTAGGGAATTCAAAAAGTGTTATTGCCGCTGCAAAAGCAGAGTTGTAGTATGAGTAAAGTTTTACAGGCCCACCTAGCTTTACTTCTCGTAAACATTATTTATGGAGTGAATTATTCCATAGCCAAGAGGGTTATGCCCGAATTTGTGGAGCCATTTGCTTTTGTTGTCATGCGTGTCGGAGGAGCGTTGATCCTATTCTGGATTGTTAGTGCTGTATTTATAAAAGAGAAAGTGGAAAAAAAAGATTTCCCACGCCTGGCCCTGCTTGCTCTTTTTGGAGTTGCTTTAAATCAGTTGTTATTCCTGAAAGGTTTAAGTATCACAACTCCGATCAATGCATCCATTATAATGATCTCAAATCCTATTGTTGTTCTTATAATCGCATCCTTCGTATTAAAGGAAAAAATTTCTTTGAATAAGATCACGGGAATTGTGTTTGGACTTGCAGGAGCATTCTTAATGCTCACCTTTAATGGGGATTTTGCATTTGGTTCTGAAACAATTGCCGGTGATGTGATGATACTCGTTAATTCAATATCGTGGGCATGTTATGTTGTGCTGGTAAAGCCACTAATGAAAAAGTATAATACTTTCACGATTATTAAATGGGTTTTTCTTTTCGGCTTCTTTTATGTTCTGCCTTTTGGCTTTTCAGAATTCAAGGAAATAGAATGGTCTGTAATGCCTGCCGAAATATGGTACGACATATTATTTGTAGTTGTTGCCACTACTTTTTTAGCTTATATTTTAAATACCTATGCGTTAAGAGCCTTAAGTCCTTCTGTTGTCAGTATTTATATTTACCTCCAACCATTCATCGCAACGCTTTTTGCAATTTACTACTATCACAATGATACCTTAGACGCCAGAAAGATACTTTCCGCTGCTCTCATCATTATAGGTGTTTTTCTTGTAAGCAATCCTTTTGCGTCAAAAAAGATTAAAGACTAATCATTCTTTATTTGTCTGATTCTGAGTAAGAAATAATCCATGTTAAGGATCGGGATTCTGCTTACTGGGCGGTAAAAAAATGTACATTTGTTTTACAAATAACGCACATGACAATTAAATCAATGACCGGCTTTGGGAAGGCGGTAAATGAAATTCCGGGTAAAAAAGTTACCGTTGAGATTCGCTCACTGAATAGTAAGCAATTGGACCTCAATCTGAGGATGCCTTATTTCTACAAGGAAAAGGAATTGGAATTACGCACCGAACTAGGGAAGCAGTTGGAACGTGGTAAGATCGATGTGAGTGTGTATGCTGAATCAACTCAGGAAACACTTCCTGTAGCCCTGAATAAAACATTAGCTAAAACATATTACCGGGAGTTAAAATCTCTCTCTGAGGAATTAAAAGAGAACAGCAACGATCTTTTGGGACTTGTTTTAAAGATGCCGGAAGTTATGAAGGCAGAACGTGAAGTGGCAGAGCTTGATGAGGAAGAATGGAAGCTTGTAAAAGCTGTTGTTGATAAAGCTATTGATGCGTTTCAAAAATTCCGTGATGACGAAGGCAGTACATTGCTTAAAGAATTTAATTCACGTATAGGAATTATCGATTCACTTTTATCACAGGTTCTTGCTTTGGATTCGGCTCGTGTAGCGAATATCAAAAACAGAATTAAGAATAATATTTCAGAAGTTATTGATACGGAAAAGATAGACCAGAACAGATTTGAACAGGAGTTGATCTATTATATTGAAAAGTTGGATATTACCGAAGAAAAATTAAGGCTAAAAACGCATCTTGATTATTTCCTCGCTACAATGAAAGAACCTGCAGCCGGAAGAAAGCTTGGTTTCATTTCACAGGAGATTGGCAGAGAGATCAATACTATCGGGTCGAAAGCCAATGATGCCGGAATGCAGAAACTGGTTGTTCAGATGAAAGACGAGTTGGAGAAAATTAAGGAACAAATGCTGAATGTTTTATAAGCCTAATTAACTATTAACAATTAACTGATCACAAACTTGCAAGGCAAACTAGTCATATTCTCAGCACCTTCAGGAGCAGGAAAAACTACTATTGTGCAGCATCTGCTGAAAGTGTTTCCGGATCTTGAGTTTTCT
>JAJTCJ010000044.1 GCA_021323165.1 Bacteroidota bacterium
GGCTCTGCATTTGTATTGAAACCAAAATTGCGTGCTATCAACTGATAGAAAGTTTCTTCCCAATTGTTATTATTTAGCTTAAGTGAATTTAGAATGACTGCAGATTTTCTTTCCAGACGTTCTAACAACATCTTATCAATTGTACTGTGAAGAGTTAGCGATGGGACTGAAGAGATTTGTTTTACGCAAGGAATCCAATCTGAAGTATTTTTAAAACTGAGATAATTATCATGAAGTTTTTGATCGATCCTCTTATTTATCTCAATTGTGGGGATTTCTTCTCCATTTGACCGGCAGAGCTTTTCATCTGCTTTATACACCACATGAAGAATAATGTTATCGTACGCTTTATCGAATTGATGCTTATGTTTTCTCCAGTCGCTTGTATTAATATGAACTTCAACATTTCCTGCCCAGAGGGTTTTCCCTATGCGTATTCTGGCATTGAAAAAATCGGGTCCTGAATCGTGGTTATGATCTCCGGCCTTTATAATTTCGACTTCTTCCCCAAAAGTTGTTACCAGATCTGTTTGCTCAAACAACTTAAATTTCCATATATGATGTAAAAACTCTTCTGTCATTCGGCAAAAGTAAATGGAAAAATATTTTTTAATAATTCAATTTCTTCTAATTCTAATCAGTCGGAAGTGATAAAAAAAAGCCCTTTCGGGCTTTATTTACTTTGTCTGTATTTATTGAACCTTTCCGGATTCTCTAATGAAGTGATCTTTTCAATCCTGCATTTTGAAACCGAATAATACATTTCGTAATACTGATCGTTTAATGCGTATAAGGACACATCGTAATCATTTAACTCAATTGCTCCAATAAATTTACCTTCTCCCCACAGAATATCTGCTTTTTCGTTTATCGGGAGTACATTCACATTCGTCATAATTTTCTAATCATTAAATTTCGATGTAAAATTACAACTGATAAAGATCCTCAGGATTAATATTCGTTCAAAGGACTTTTATTTCCGCTATAGAGTTGGTTATGCAGGTTGGCTGAGGCTTTTTCTGAATGAACCGATAACGCGTCTTATTATATCTACAGTATCTTCAAATAAGATTGGTTTTTCAATACAATCTTTTGCACCTAATGTCTTCACCTTAATTTTGTCTGCAATATTACTTGTAGTAGAATAAACTATTATGGGAATTTGATTGAAAGTATTAATTGATCTTATCTTTGTCAGGAATTCAATTCCATTCATACGGGGCATATTAATATCCAAGAAAATCAGATCCGGCTTAACTACCTGCAGCTTCTCGAAGGCATATACGCCATCCTTTGCTATTGATAATAAAATTGACCGGTCTACAACTTTTAATGCATTATTAAAAATGTACTGGTCGTCCGGGTCGTCATCGACTAATAAGATGGAGTGTATCATATTATACAAAATTGATATATGTAAAATTAAATCACTAAAAGACTTTTTTAAAAGGATTTAGTCAATAGAGGAAAATTCTAAGCTAAGAAGTTAGAAATAAATGCTGAAAAGGATTTAAATACCGCCAGGATAAAAATCATATGTAAGTACAAATTCGAAATCCACGTTCTTTAATTCTACAACTTTAAAGATCAGCTCCGTACATTTACGCGGAATCCCGTATACAGCGCCCCCACCGTGATAGAAGAATATGCTATTAGCTTCCAGTTTAGGAAACGCGTTCGAATTGTTGAATGGTAAAGTATATCCTGTTGAAGCATTTAAAAAATTAATTTCCAGCTCAATACTTTCAAAACCTTTATATCCCTTACTGAATGTAGCATTGGAGATGCGTATAGTGCTTTTATTTAATATAGGTACAACCGCAATCTTATGTAGATTAGAAAATTTTTGTATTGGCATATTTTTTAAAAGTGTAAGATTAAGATGAAGCTCCGGGAGCGAATCTTAATTCTACCGGCAGGAAAATATCTTCAAATTTAGTCAGGTACTGTCTAAGTTCCTTTGAGCCAAATCAAACATTAACTTGATTAATATCAAGTTTTTAAAAGCAATATTAATTTTATTTTTGAACCATGGCAACTCCTAATAACCATCCATTAGAAAAATATCATTTAAGAAGTGATACTGTCATATCCGGTTTACCTAAAGCCGATATTATTTTCTTAGAATCCAAAATGGTTAAAAATCATTTTAAAAAAGGCAAGACAGTCTTTAGTGAAGGTTCTTATCCTTCCGGAATTTTTTATCTCATAAACGGCAGAATAAAAAAATATAAATCAGGGCATAATGGAAAGGAACAAATAATTTGCGTTTGTACAACCGGAGAAATATTTGGCTATCCTGCAGTCCTTAGTGATGAACCATTCCCTGATTCAGCTGTAGCGCTTGAAGATTCCATTATCGCATTTATTCCAAAAGATGATTTTCTGAAATTACTCGCTGAATCAAAAGTGTTGGCTTCTAAACTTTTAAAGAATCTGAGCCATCGATTTGGTGTACTGGAAAATATAATAGTGGCTTTTGCACATAAAACAGTGAGAGAGCGCCTTGCGTTGAGCTTATTGATATTAATCGAAAAATTTAAAGATAAGGACCATAAAAAAACTGATATTATTTTATCCCGCGATGATCTTGCAAACTTCGTAGGAACTGCGGTTGAAACCCTTGTCAGACTTCTGAGAGAATTCAAAGATGAAGGACTTATTGAAACTGAAGGAAAAAAGATCCGAGTGATCAACATTAAAAAAATGCTTCAGATAGCAAATGTGTATTAAAAAACGGGATGATAATTTCATCCCGTTTTTTTTATTTAGACTTTTTCAAAGTTTAGATAATCAATACTGCCGTCTCCTCCGCTGACATGTTTCATCTGCATAGAATCAGCACTACCGCTTACAATTACCCAATCTTCATTTAATTCATTGAAAGGAGCTGTATCGAAATTGATCACAAATTTAGATTTACTGTCATCTCCTCCTTTTGACCATGTACCTCTGACCACTTTCCCGTCCTTAGTTGCCGTAACGGTACCATTTGTATTGAACTCGAATACGTAACCTGTGAAATGATCCGTTTCATTTTTACCATCCTCTTCGAATTTGGTCACTTTCCATTTTCCGTTATTTACATAATTAGTAGCAACGGTTGCAGCAATTTCTTCTTGTTTTTCTTTGCTGCAGGAATATAAACTTGCTGAAGAGATTGCAAGCACAGCTATAAATATTTTGATCGGTCTCATCTTACTATCTTTTTAATTGGTTAACAACACAAAGTTAGAGCAAGATGAAGCGCAGAGCTGCTGTTTTTCGGCAGGAATCTATAAACCCCTGTTAAAACAAGGATTAATTATATCAATAAAAAAGCTTCGTAAAACGAAGCTTTTCAATTATCCAGGAAGACGGGAAATGTGTTTATCCATTTGCTGGATCTGCTTTACAATCTCTTCAGATTTAGGCTTAAGTGCTTTTGCCTTTCTATAATATTCCTTTCCCACCTTATTTTGCTTACGCTGAATCTCAATGGATGAAAGCTGTAAATAACATGCAGCCAGACTTTCCTTATCCGGAATTCCAACCTTAACTGCTGCTATTAAATTCAGGCGGGCTTCTTTCATTTCACCTTTTTTAAGCTGAATGAATGCAAGCTGCATTAAATTAGTGCCCTGCATATCACCAACAATCTTTGATTTCGTATTCAAACTTTTACGAATATTCTTTTCTGCAGTCTGAAGATCGTCTGTTGCAAGTGACAAGTTGCTTTGGATCATATAATATGCCGCGCGGATAGGTTTGAATAACAATCTCGGGAATCGGATCATCTTAATGTATTTCATTGCAAGCTCCGGATCGCCTTCCGTAACTGCCTCCTGAACCAAACGCATGGTTCCCATCATAAAATAAAGTAGCAAGGAAATAGCAGCGGCAATATATAACAGCCAGGCTGTTATAGCATCGTCATAAATATGAGAAAGTATTCCTAATCCGATCAGAACAACAATAATCGGCAAACGATAAATGATATAAAAACGTAAAAATTTCATATTTTTTTATTTGATATTAGTAGATAAATATTCAGCCATTTCTATTTGAAGCTTCAATGCTTCTTCACGTGCTTTTAAAGCGAAATCCTCACCATTTCCGGCATAGATGATTCCTCTGGAAGAATTCACAAGCAGACCACATTCTTTATTCATTCCGTATTTTACCACTTCTTCCAAACTTCCACCCTGAGCTCCTACTCCCGGTACAAGTAAAAAATGATTCGGAACGATCCTTCTTATTTCTGTAAACATTTCAGCTTTAGTAGCTCCAACAACATACATCATGTTATCAGAATTACCCCAATCCAAAGATGTTTCCAAAACATACTCATAAGTTTTTCTTACTCTTCCTCCGCGGACAACTGAAATCATTCCATTTGTCTGGAAATCAGATGCGCCTCTATTGGAAGTAAGAGCTAAAAGTATTACCCATTTATTTTTATATTCAAGAAAAGGGCTCACACTATCTTCACCCATGTAAGGAGCGACAGTTATTGAATCGAAATCCATTTTTTCTAAAAATGCTTTTGCATACATTTTAGAAGTATTTCCAATATCACCACGTTTAGCATCAGCAATTGTAAACTGATCAGGATATCTTTCATTAATGTAATTAATGGTCTTCTCAAGACTTATCCAGCCCTTTACTCCTTCGGTCTCATAAAAAGCCATGTTTGGTTTATAAGAAACACAAAGATCGTGAGTGGCGTCAATGATCTGCTTATTGAATTCAAAAACGGGATCTTCTTCCTTCAATAAATGAGGAGGTATTTTTGTAAGGTCAGTATCGAGACCGATACACAAAAAACTTTTTTTCCGTTTTATATTTTCAAATAATTGTTGTCTTGTCATTTAATCCCCCTACACCCCCTTTTTAGAGGGGGAATTGATTCTGCTAATATTATAATTCGAAATCAGACAGTTAATCCGCCTTCTTTTAATCGTTCTGAATTTTCAGCCAACTGCAAAGCATCGATCATATTCTGAATCTTACCGTCCATAAAATCAGTGAGGTTGTATAAGGTCAGATTGATGCGGTGATCTGTGATTCTGTTTTGAGGATAATTATAAGTTCTGATCTTCTCAGAACGATCACCGGTTGCAACTATGGTTTTTCTTCTCTTTGAAATTGCATCAAGATGTTTCTGCATTTCGATATCATAGATCTTAGTACGAAGCATCTGCATTGCTAATTCACGATTACCCAACTGAGATCTATCTTGCTGACACACGACAACAATTCCTGTAGGCTTATGGGTTAACTGAACCTTGGTTTCAACTTTATTCACGTTCTGTCCACCTGCACCGCCTGAACGGGAAGTCTGCATTTCAATATCTCCTGGATTCAAAACAACATCCACCTCATCAGCTTCAGGCATTACAAGTACAGTAGCAGCTGATGTATGAACACGACCCATTGTTTCGGTTAATGGAACACGCTGCACACGATGAACTCCCGCTTCAAATTTCAACATCCCGTAAGCTCCATCAGAATTAATATTTATGATCACTTCTTTGTATCCGCCCATTGTTCCATCATTAGAATCGACCACTTCGTATTTCAATCCTTTTTCTTCAAAGTATCTTGTGTACATCCGAAAAAGATCTCCTGCAAAAATACTTGCCTCATCTCCACCCGTTCCTGCACGAATTTCCATTACTGCATTTCTTGCATCTTCAGGGTCCTTTGGTACTAACATCTGACGAATATCATTTTCCATCTGCTCTTTTTTAGGAAGCAGCTCGTCCATGTCCATTTTTGCCATTTCACGCATCTCCTCATCTTTCTCGTTAGCAAGAACAGATTTATTAAATTCTATATTTTCAACCACGTTTTTATATTCGTGGTATGCATTTACAACATTGGTGAGTTCTTTATATTCTTTATTGAATTTTTTAAACTCTTTCATATCGCCAATAACTTTTGGATCAGAAAGTTTTTGTTCAACTTCTTCCCAACGTCTTTTAATGGCAGCTAATAACAAGTTCAGGATGACCCAACACACAGAATCAGTTTAAAAATGCTAATATTCGAATGTTCCGAATTCAGAAGTGATAGTCAGCTTGTTTTTATCCGAATCCTCTACACGTCCAACTATTTGAGCATCCACATTAAATGATCGTGAAATGGCTATGAGATCTTCAGCGATCTTTTCAGGAACATATAATTCCATTCTATGTCCCATATTAAACACTTTATACATCTCCTTCCATTCTGTTCCGCTTTGTTCCTGAATCAGTTTAAATAAAGGAGGGATAGGAAATAAATTATCTTTAATTACATGTACCTTTTCCACAAAATGCATCACTTTGGTTTGTGCTCCACCGCTGCAGTGAACCATTCCATGAATTTCAGAATGATATTTGTCCAGAATTTTTTTGATAACAGGAGCATATGTTCTTGTAGGGGAAAGAACAAGTTTTCCTGCAGTCACTTCTTCAGTTCCAATATTGATCTTTTGGGTCAGGTTAATTTTTCCGCTATAAATAAGCTTTTCGGGAACAGCGGCATCAAAACTCTCCGGAAATTTTTTTGCAAGCTTCTTTTCAAAAACATCATGGCGTGCTGAAGTTAAGCCATTGCTCCCCATTCCTCCGTTGTATTCCGTTTCATATGTTGCTTTTCCTGAAGAAGAAAGTCCAACAATAACATCTCCTCCTTTTATATTACTGTTATCAATTACATCGGAACGTTTCATGCGGCACACAACTGTGGAATCTACTATAAGTGTCCGGACAAGATCGCCTACATCAGCTGTTTCACCACCGGTTGAGTATATTCCAATACCATAACTGCGCAGCTGCTCAAGTATCTCTTCTGTTCCATTGATCACTCCTGAGATCACCTCAGCAGGGATAAGATTTTTATTACGGCCAATTGTAGATGAAAGAAGAATATTATCAACGGCACCAACACACAGAAGATCATCTGTATTCATAATTATAGCATCCTGAGCTATTCCTTGCCATACAGAAAGATCACCCGTTTCTTTCCAATACATATATGCAAGTGAAGACTTTGTACCGGCTCCATCAGCATGCATAACAATGCAATAGTTCTCATCTCCGGTAAGATGATCAGGAACTATTTTACAGAAAGCTTTAGGAAATAGTCCTTTATCAATTTTGGAAATAGCAGCGTGTACATCTTCTTTGGAAGCGGAAACACCGCGTTGATTGTATCTATTGTCACTCATAAGAGTTAATGGTTAATAGTTATTGGTTAAATGGGAGAAACCTGCAAAAAAAAACATCCCGGCAAATGTCGGGATGTTTTTGATTGATTCTTTGGTAAGAAATGAGTTTTTATTCACTATTCCTCTTCTTCTTCTTCAGTTTTTGGCTTAGGCTGATCCGTTTTAGGAAGATCTTTCGGAGCATTGTACGTCTGTTCTTCTGCATCAAAGCTTCAAATTCTTCTTTTGGCTTACCTTTAGTTGTTTTGTTGATATAAGCTTCAGACAAAGTGTACATAAGTTTACCTTCAGAATCTTTAACCTCAAGCGGAGCTTTTTCACCATAACCTTTAGCTTTCAAACGTGCAGGATTAATTCCTTTAGATATAAGGTAATCAACACAAGACTTAGCACGCGCTTCAGATAATTTCTGGTTAGCAACATCAGAACCACGGAAATCGGTATGTGAACTTAACTCGATTACGAAAGTTGGATTATCCAATAATGTCTGGTATAAGAAATCCAATGAATCTTTGGATTCAGGACGAAGATCAGCTTTACCCAAATCGTACAACACATCCGGGAAACGGATAAAACGTTCGATAGGAACAAGACAGAAATCGTGTTTGAAGGTTTTAGCTTCTTCAACACCTACAGTAGTTTCTTTGGCTTTATCCGAGCTGCTTAAGAACCCTTGTGGAGCCTGTGCAGTTTTAACATCATTAGAAACACTTGCAGTGATTATATATGATGTGTTTGGGTTTACGTAACGAGCTGTACCATTCTCAGCAAATTTGTAATGACCGGCAGCATCAGTTTTTGTTTCAACTGAAGAACCATCAGAACCTACTAATTTAACGGTTACCCCAGGAATTGTTTCTTTAAATTTACAATCTGTGATATCTCCTTCAATTGTAAACAACAATGGAGGTAAAACAAACTGGTAAAGATCATCTGCACCTTTAGTTCCTTCGCGGTTTGAAGAAAGAATACCTCTTTCTTTTTTACCTTCGAAAACAATACCGAAATCATCACCGGCAGAGTTTATTGGAAATTTCATATTGGTAACGTTTGCCCATTGGTCTTCGCCTTTTTTCTCAGCTCTGAAAATATCAAGACCGCCCATTCCTAAATGACCATTTGAAGAGAAGTATAAAGTACCATCTTCATGGATAAAAGGAAAAACATCATTACCGGCAGTATTGATACCAGGACCTAAATTAACAGGAGTACCCCATTTAGCACCTTTTTTATCATACTTAGAATACCAGATATCATTTTCACCTTGTCCACCAGGCATATTTGAAGCGAAGAACAAAGTCAAACCATCAGCAGAAAGAGAAGGTGCTGCATATTTTAATGAATCTACGCAAAAAGCAATTTTAGTAGGTTCTCCCCAGGTATTTCCTTTTTTAGGAGCAGACCACAACTGGTTGAACATTTCTTTATTCTTAGCAACAAGACAACGTGTAAAAACCATCAAATCACCTTTTTTAGTCATTGCAGAAAGGCCTTCATTGTCTTTTGTGTTAACTGGTGCAGGAAGTGCTGTAGGAGTAGCCCATTTACCGTTCTTATCCATTACTGTTTCAAAAATATCACTGAATAGTTCACCTAAAGTAGGGTCAATGTCGCTACCTGCAACTCCCGGACGCATAGATGTAAAATAGATTCTGTTATATTTTTTATCAGCAAACATTGGACAAAAATCAGGGTCTTTTGTATTGATCTGAGCCATGTTATCTACTTTATAACGAGTAGGTGCATCTTTCCATTTTTGAGCAAGCTCGCAGGCTTTAGCACCATCTTCACCACGCGGATCAGAAGGCATTTGTTTTTTGTAGTTATTATATTCGATCAAGGCTTCGTTATATTTTTCCTGAGCTTTTTTAGCATCAGCAAGATATAATGTTGCTTTCGGATCAGGATAGTTAGCCTTGATAGCCTTAATATACCAGGCTTCCGCTTGTTTATTATCATTGATCATTCTGTAACACTCAGCAGTCATAAAAATATTACGAGCTTTCTCATCCTTCTTTTTGATCTTTGTGTAAGCCTTCTTGTAAAGCTCAATAGCATTAAAATACTCTCTGTTATCGAATGCTTTATCAGCATCTTTAGAGAAATTCTTTTGGGCTACAGCAGTTGTTGAGAAGAATAGGAGAATTGCTAATCCCGCAGTTAATTTTGTAAATATCTTCATATCTGTGTTTAGGTTTAACTAGAATTAATGGGTGCTAAAATAAAGAAATATTTGAAACAAAAAAATCTTTATGATTTTTTCTTTATGATTTTTTATTAGTCAAATTAGAAAGGGCTTAAGAAGTAAAAACCCCCGAAAAATATAGATTTCGGGGGTTAATGCTTGATATTTAGTTTATTTGGTAAATAACAACTCTCTGTACTTAGGCAGAGGCCAGTTTTCGTCATCCACCAAAAGCTCAAGCTTATCAACGTTATAACGGATCTCATCAAAATAAGCTTTAACTTTATCACAATACTCAACAGCCTGTTTTTTAACATCAGTAAGTGCATTGGCTTTTTTACGGGCCTCAGTCATTTCATCCACTTTTGTTTTTATGATATTGATGTGATCAGAAATCGCCATGATCATATCAAGCTGTATTTGAGCCGCTTTTTTAAAGTCGCCACCTGAAAAGATTTCTTTAAGCCCTTTTACATTTTCAACAAGAGAACCCTGATATCTAATTGCAGTGGGAATTATGTGATTCAAAACAAGATCTCCCATAACGCGTGATTCGATCTGGATCTTCTTCGTATATGTTTCAAGATAGATGTCATAACGTGCATGCTGCTCGCGCTCAGTCATGATATTATTTCTCATGAACAGATCCATTGTTTGTTTCGAAACAAATGCACCCAAAGCCAATGGCGTAGTTTTGATGTTTGAAAGTCCGCGCTTACCAGCTTCCTTCACCCACTCTTCACCGTAGCCATTTCCTTCGAAACGGATCTTTTTTGATTCAATGATATAATCTCTTAACACCTGGAAGATCGCTTCGTCCTTATCAACATTTTTTGAGGTAAGTGAATCAACATCCTTTTTGAATTTTATCAATTGATCAGCCATGATAGCATTCAAAACAGTCATTGGACCGGCACAATTCTGTGAAGAACCAACAGCGCGGAATTCAAATTTATTTCCAGTGAATGCGAATGGAGATGTTCGGTTACGGTCTGTGTTATCAAGAAGAATATCCGGAATCTTACCTACACCAAGTTTCAGTGCGGTTTTTTCATCAGGACTCATTTTACCTGATTTCACTTTTGCTTCCAAGTCATCTAAGACATTGGAAAGCTGAGTCCCAAGAAATACAGACATGATAGCAGGAGGAGCTTCATTTGCACCAAGTCGGTGATCATTGTTTGCTCCTGCGATAGATGCTCTTAACAGATCAGCATTATCATGAACAGCCTTTACAGTATTAATAAAGAAAGTAAGAAACTGAAGATTTGTTTTAGGAGTTTTTCCCGGGCTTAATAAATTTTTCCCTGTATTCGTACTCATACTCCAGTTGTTGTGCTTACCGCTACCGTTTACACCTGCAAATGGTTTTTCATGAAGCAAAACGCGGAAGTTATGTCTACGTCCAACTTTTTCCATAACATCCATTAATAACTGGTTATGATCCACAGCAAGATTACATTCTTCAAAAACAGGAGCACATTCAAATTGGTTTGGAGCAACTTCGTTATGGCGAGTTTTGATAGGAATCCCTAATTTCAGTGATTCGATCTCAAAATCACGCATAAAGAAAGTTGCGCGATCAGGAATAGAGCCAAAATAATGATCTTCAAGCTGTTGCCCTTTTGCGGGTGTATGGCCAAACAACGTTCTTCCGGTCATAGCCAGATCCGGACGTGCATTGAATAATGCTTCATCAACAAGAAAATATTCCTGCTCCCACCCTAATGTCGCAGTTACTTTTGTTACATTCTTATCAAAGAACTGACAAACATCCACTGCTGCTTTATCAAGTGCATGCAATGCTTTTAACAAAGGCGTTTTAAAATCCAGCGCTTCCCCTGTATACGCAACAAAAATTGTTGGAATGCATAATGTTTTACCAATTACAAATGCCGGGGAAGTTGGATCCCAGGCAGTATATCCTCTTGCTTCAAATGTATTTCTGATACCACCATTTGGAAATGATGATGCATCCGGCTCCTGCTGAACTAATTGTCCGCCTCCGAAACGCTCAATAGCTCTTCCGCCTTCCGTAGGTTCAAAAAAAGCATCGTGTTTTTCTGCAGTAGTGCCTGTTAAGGGCTGAAACCAGTGTGTATAATGAGTTGCCCCTTTGTAATTTGCCCATGATTTCATGCTGGCAGCCACCTGATCGGCCATCTTACGATCGATCTGAGTTCCCTGCTGCATTGCAGCCATAACGCTGTTAAAAGCTTCTTCCGATAAATATTCACGCATTGCATCAATACCGAATACGTTTTCTCCGAAAAATTCAGAAACTTTTGTACTTGGTAAAACAACATCAATAGGAGTTCTGGTCATAACCGACTCCAGGGCTTTAAATCTGTGAAATGCCATTAGTGATTAGTTTTTATTAACACCCCCATAAAAAACAATTAATTGATAGTTATTTAATCAAAAAAGGCGGAGTGTAAAGAAAATAAAAATTTAAAAAAGATATCAATTTAAGAGGAAGGGGGAAAAAGAAGGGGATTTTTATTGAACCAGAATTACTAATAACTATTAACTATTTTCCAATAACTTTTATTCAATTCCATAAGCTAACCGGTCTTTTATAATACGGGCAGGACTAGTATAAGCATGAGGAGTACCTTTACTTTTATCCATAATATGAATCACCTTCCAGTCGTGAAATTTTAAATAATCAGAAACCAGGGCACGATGACAGCTCCACCACAGGGCTTCCGAACACATATATGCGGTTGGAACTTTATTGGCGATCTTTTCCAGCTGTTTAATGGCATCACGAAATTGTTTGGTTTCCATATAATCTGCATAGCCACGAAAAGCAGCTATTTTCCATGCTGTATTCTTAGAATCAGGAAGAGGCTTTCTTCTGCCACCCAGTTCCTGAAGGTGGGTATATTTAATACCGTTTTGAGCAAGCGCTTGTTCCAAATAATCCTTATTGAAATGTGAAAAAAGACGAGAACCGGGATAATTCCTTATATCCACCAGGTGTTTGATACCAAACACTTTCAACAAATCCACAAACTCCTCTAAAGTGCGCGTAGAATGACCGATAGTATATATTTTGCTTTTCTCCATGATTACCATGGATACAAAAAAAATGCGCCAGTATTTAACTGGCGCATTCATATTTCAATCTAAAAAATCTTATTTACTTAAGAGCTGAATAAAACCTTTATAAAGGTGTTCTTTCCCATCCTGCGCTTTTACAGTAATTATATAATAATAGGTTCCATCAACTACAACCACACCGCTTGGTGTTCTTCCATCCCATCCTTCATTAATCTGATTCCAGTCGTATAACTTCAATCCCCAACGGTCAAAGATCTCTCCTTTAAGGTTTTCAACTCCCGTTGAATACACTTTGAAAATATCATTGTTATTATCTCCGTTTGGAGTAAACACATTCGGAATAACAATAGTGAAATCATCATAAACTACTATTGTTGCTGTGGCAGTATCAGGACATGCATTATTATTCGATGCAATTAAAGTAACATTATATGTTCCCGGTGTAGTATAAATATATGACGGATTAGTTGCAGCCACTAAAGCAGACCCATCCCCGAAATTCCAAACATAAGTATTAGAAAGTGAACTTGAGTTTGTAAAATCAACAGGCAATGGGCTTGTTCCCGACATAGGGTTTGCACTAAAGGAAGCTGCAGGTGCAGGAGCAGCCACTACAAGAACTGAATCAACTGAACTACAACCTGTAGTAGTGTTTGTTACAGTTACTGTATAAGAACCCGCAGCATCAACGGTAGGTGTAATTGAATTAGTTCCTGCTACAATATTACCATTTATTGTTGTCCAGTTATAAGTAATGTTTATTCCTGTTGAAGAAGCTGAACCGTCTAAGATCGCTGCTATAATACCACAACCAATTGGTTGAGGAGGTCCGGCATCTGCGGTAGGTAAAGAGTTAATAGAAATGATCACTGGAGTTGCAGGGCTTGTACAACCTCCAACTGTTTCTGTTACATAGAAAGTATCTGTTACCGTATTAGTTGGTGTATAAGTGGCATTGCTTGAAAGCAGAAGAGTTAAGGCTGCATCATCATACCAGTTAAAAGTTCCACCAGTTCCTGAAGCTGTTACCGAAGAGATAACCGCACCCTGACAATAAGCTGCACCTGAGGCTGTTGGAGCGGCAGGAGTGCTAGGTGTCGTTAACACGAATGGGCCTGCATTAGTTGAAGTACAACCTGCTAAACTCACAACGATATTACTGTAAGTACCTGAAGACAGACCTGTTATAACAATATTACCTGAAGCATCTGTTGTCATTAAGGTAGGTCCGACAACTGTTACACCATCTAAATAACCTAAGTTATAACTTGTGGATGCTGATAACCCTGACAGTGTTAATGTTCCATCTAAACCTCCGCAAGTAGTAGGATTTGAAGGCGTTATAGTGAACACTGGAGCCGATGGATCAGTTAAAATATATGGGCCCGCATCTGTTCCATTGCATCCTACCAGATTTACAATAAGATTGCTGTAAATACCCTGAGACAAACCTGAGATAACAATATTACCTGTTGCGTCCGATGTCATATTAACAGGACCTGTTACAGTAGATCCGTTAGTATATGTAACGCTGTAACTAGTAGTAGCGATTAAACCGGATAAAGTTATTGAACCATCTGTACCGCTACATGTTGTAGGGTTTGAGGATGTAACTGTATATGTTGGGACACTAGGGTCACTTAAAGTAAAAGGACCGGTAACTGTTGTGTTGCAGGAACCTGTAGCGACAATAACGTTATTATAAGAGCCCTGGGATAAGCCACTAATAGTAATATTTCCAGAACCGTCAGATGTCATTGAAACAGGGCCAACAGTTGTTCCGTTTGAATAAGTCACATCGTAAGATGTGTTAGCAACCAACCCTGAGAGTGTTAATGATCCGTCAGTTCCACCGCATGTAGTCGGGTCACTTGAAGTAACAGAAAATGAAGGTGCGGCAGGACTGGTTAAAACAAAAGGCCCGGCATTGGTTGAAGAACATCCTAATAAACTCACTATCATATCTATATAATTGCCTGCAGACAACCCATTAATTATAATATTTCCAGAGGCATCGCTGACCATTGCGTTTGGACCAAAAGTAGGCCCGTTGGTATAAGTAATATCATAGCTTGTATTAGCTGTTAATCCGGACAATGTTATTGAGCCATTGGCTCCACCGCATGTTGTTGGATTTGAAGCAGTAACGGTGAAAGTTGGCGAACCTGGATCACTTAAAACAAACGTTCCCGGGTCTGTTGTAGTACAACCGTTCAAATTAACAGTGATGACAGAATAAGAACCCGCTAACACGTTGATTATAATATTACCTGAGCCATCTGAATTCATACTAGTAGGACCAGCAACACCAGATGCATCTGTGTATGTCACATCATAAGCAGTAGAGGTATTTAAACCTGACAAAGTAAGAGTACCTGTTCCACCACATGTTGTGGGATTAGCAGCTGTTACAGTAAATACAGGAGGTGCAGGATCATTTAATGTATAAGTAGCTACATCTGTGTAATTACAACCTGTTAAAGAAGTAGTAATATTACTATAAGTTCCCTGGGTAAGTGAACTAATTACTATAGTTCCTGTTCCTGTTGAAGTCATTGAAACCGGCCCCACGACACCCGATGCGTTTGTATATGTAATATCGTAAGCTGTAGCTGGATTTAAACCTGATAATGTAATTGTTCCTTGTGATCCTCCACATGTAGTCGGATTAGTTGATGTTACAGTAAATGCCGGTATTGGATCAACAGTTACTACAATAGTAAATGTATTTCCGGTACATGAGCCAGCTACAGGTGTTACTGTGTAAGTAGCTGTTGCGGCAACAGTAGATCCGTTAGTTAGTGTTTGACTTATTGCTGCTTGTCCTGTGGCCTGAGCACTTCCACCTGTAATAGCGCCTACTGGTGAACTTACCGGGGTATTCCAGGTGAACACAGTACCTGCTGGAACTCCCGTAGGTGCTATATTAAATGCAGTACCACTGCAAATCACTGAGGTTTGATTTACTATTATTGGTTTCGGATTTACAGTTACGACATAATTCACCGGAGTTCCCTGACAAAAAGTAGGAGCTGGTCCTACTGGAGTAATCACGTATGTCACACTTCCTGAATTAACAGTTGTGTTTGATAATACATCCCCGATAGAAGTAATTCCGGTCGCGGATGGAGTAAGACCTGTAACTGTTCCGCTGGTTACAGATGCAGTATAATTAAAAGTTGAGCTTGCAACACTTGATGTTAAGTTAATACTTGTATTATCACCTGAACAAATTGCTTTTGATAATGGATTATTTGTAACAGCCGGTATTGGGTTGATCGTTACAGAGGCGCTTCCGCTGGAAGTACCGGTACAATTCACATCGTTTACAGCAACAACAGTGTATGTTCCTGAAGTTGTGGCTGCAATAATATAAGGAGAAGAATTAATTCCTGTAACGGCAGGCTGATTAATACCTCCTATAGCATAAGTTAAGTTCCACGGACCTGTTCCAGTTAAGGCAACTGATACGTTCACTGCATTTCCGGCACATGCATTTCCACCACCGGTAACAGTTGCAGTTGGAAGAGTTAAGATTGTTACAGAAGCAGCTCCACTTCCTGACCCTGTACATGAAGCATCTGCAATGGACACGATCGTGTAAGTTCCTGCTGACGGATTTGTTATCGAATATGTAGAAGAAGGGAAACCAGTGGAGACTGTAACAGCCGGTTGTGTTACACCATTAATAGCATATGTTAATGTATATGGAGAAACCGTACCATTAGCTAAAGTAAACACGACATTAGGAGCAGGCGAACCTGAGCACGCTGATCCTCCACCTGAAACCACACCTGTTACACCGCAGGCGCAGTTTTTCACTCCGTCAACATCTACATTAAGAGAAGCGCAATTCAATGCATCATTCACATTAAAAGAATAACTTGTTCCTGAAGGAATAGACGAACTTGTAAAAGTGTTTCCAGATAAAGTACCGGTTCCGCCAGTAACAGTATAAGGAGTAGTTCCTCCGCTGATATCAAAAGTTACAACATAGTTAACGCCCGTACATGTTGTAACAATATTCGATACAACAATTGCAGGATTAATAGTAATAATTGCAGATCCTGTTCCAGTATTAGAACAAACAGCATCCGTAACGTTAGATACTGCATACGTTCCTCCAACTCCTGTTGTAAAAGTATAAGGAGATGTTAAAATATTATTAACGGTTACGGGTGAGCCCCCGTTAGTTGTATAAGTTATTGACCATGGAGCTGTACCGGTTAAAGCTACAGAAACAATGGCAGTAGAGCCAGGACATATTTTTTGAGTTCCACTTATAGTACCAGTTGGAAGAGGATTTACAGTTACAGTATAAGTATGAACAGTTGAGCAACTACCAGAAGTAGCTGTTACTGTTACCGTTCCGCTAATTGCAGAAGATGAAGCATTTGTTGCTACAAACGATGGCACATTTCCGTTTCCGCTTGCTGCCAATCCTATTGCTGTATTAGAGTTGGTCCAGGAAAATGTAGCGCCTGCTGGTACACTTGTGAAACTAGCGCCTGCAACCGTAGTACCTGCACATTGGGTTATATTTGAAGGCACGGTAAATGCAGGTCCATTTGGAACGTTAATAGTAACTGACCTTTGATATTGACATCCGAATTCATCTGTCGCAGTAAAATCATAAACAAATGATCCTCCTGTTAAAAATGGACCAAGATTGATGGAGTTAGTTAATCTATTTCCAAGGCAGGTACCTGGGGTAGGACATGCACCAGGTCCAGGATCTGTAACAACTGCGCTTGAGGTAGTTTGTGAAGGAATTGCAGGACCGGTGCCGGTAGTAGACCAAACTGCGGTGGTCATATCCGGTGTTACAGTTTCTAATCCTGAGTAACATGTAGTTGGAAAATCTAATGACCAACTAAACAACGTACCATCATCCTGAGCCGCATTATCGGTTACCCTTAAACTCCATGTACCATTTAAATCTGCTCCATTAAAACCCGCGAATGAGTTAGTTGAATTATAGGTAATTGGACGGTAATATGTTCCTGCTTCACACGCTCCTGCATATCCTGCACATGGTGATGTAGTTGTAGTTCCGATGACGGCTCCATAATTGGTCCATGACTGGCCAGTTCCATCTCCAACAACAGTATATGTTGCACCACATCCCGGGACACCATTATCTGCAGCGTTTACACATGACCCGAATTCATAAATGGCTGTAACAAAAGGGGGAGTACCTTGTATTCCGTGTCTGTTGAATAAACGAACTGTTTGACCTGTTGGAGCAAGAAGATCAATTGTTAAATCATTCGCATACGAATGCTCGAGATTAAGTATAACCTTGGGATAACAAGCAGGAGTAACGGTAGAGCCCGCTGGAAAAAACCCTGTATAATTAATACCGGAGGTATAACTGGCCCCGGTTCCGTCAGGAAGGGCGGTAACAGTTGAAACAGGAATCGGACTTGAGGTGATTGTTTGTGAAGCTGCCACACCTGTGAGGGTGGTAGAACCACCACAAGAAAGATTTATTGGGGAGGCCGTTGTACCGGTAAAGTTCGGTTCGGGCAATATCTTAATCACTCTCGAAACTCCATTTGTACTTGGACACCCTGAGGGGTCAACATCAGTATTATTATTTCTTACGACTAACTGAGCTGTGTAAACTCCGGTCCCCGGATATGTATGCGTTGTTGTTGGAGTCGCTGTAGTAGTTGTTGTACCATCACCCCATGTCCACACATAACTTGAAACAGTTCCCTGGCTGCTTGTAGATGGCGATGCATCAAAAGCCACTGTTAAGGAACCGGGATTCAATGATGTAGGTGGACAAAGATTTAAAGTTGAAGTATTCGTTAATGCTGCAACAGGAGTAACACAGGGTGTAGCACAGGAAACCGTTGCTACCCATCCTGCTCTCTGCGTGTTATTATCGGACACAAAACGGAATGAGATGCAACCGTCTGGACTAGTTGAAACAATGGTAAAGGCTCCAAGATTACCGCAGTAGCGAGCATCTTGAGTTCCAGCTGCACCAACAGCATTTGCATTCCACATTTCCAAGTAATCAAAACAAGCTGTAGCTCCGCTTGGTTCAGTATTGTAGGATGAAAAACTAATCTTTATAACATCTCCGGGTGTAGCCGGACAAAAAGTGATTGTACTATTTTGATTAGATGAATAATTACTTGCCGAACCTCCATTATCAACAAATGTTCCTGAACATGTACTTATTGTAGCCGTTCCGGTTCCGGCAGGCATAGTATAAGTTTGGGAAAAAACGGTAGCTGTTATTAATAAAAAGAGAAACGTAAAAATTTTATTTTTCATTTTGTGAGTGGTTTGAGAGAAGTGTATTCTTTGTAATCTTTGTGATTTTATTTTATCGGATATCTTGCAGTTGATTTTTTAATTTTTGGTCATAGTAATAGATATACCACAACTCGTCAATCGTAAAAGTTGTTTTAACTTTATTAGAAAGTCCATTATAATATGCCTGAGCAATCGTGTAATATTTATAACTTTCGGGAGCATTTACTTTCATGTCAGCAAGGTCTTTACTAATTTCTTTTAAAAAATCTCCCTGAATATAATTTAAGGGTTCGCTTGAAGGAATCTCCACTAACTTATATGAATAATCAATACTTACATAACTTTTAATATTTATAACCGCACCAGGAGGCAGATTTACTGTTTTTTCCTGAGAGAAAACTGATGTGCTGCAAGAAAATGTCAGCATTAAAAAAAGCGAAAATGGCAAGTTAAATTTTAACATAATTATTAATTTATAGAGTTAGTTCAGATAATTTTAAATAATAAAAGGCTAACAGTTAGCCGTCTGCGTGTTTTAAGACGCAATGTATCAAAAAAAAGTTGCATTGAATAAATATAAATACCCGAATAATATATTTTCTTACTTTTAAGGTGTAAATACGGGGGGGGGGAATGATTAAAATAGATAACAATCAACACTTTAACCTATAAAAAAGGCCGTCTAGGACGGCCTTTTGAATTTATAAAAAAATTAAACTATTGTAACACCTGAATAAATCCAGTATATGTGTATTCTTTTTTATCATATCCTTTTAACTGAAGGATGTAATAGTAAGTTCCGTCAGTAACCATAGAACCGCTTTGGGTGTGCCCGTCCCAGGCTTGCGATACTCCCTTTAGTTCATATATCTTTAATCCCCAGCGGTCATAAATCTCTCCTGATAAACTTTCAACACCAGTTGAATTAATCTTAAATTGATCATTGTTACCATCGTTATTTGGAGTAAATATGTTTGGTATTAACACCGAAATATCATCAAACACAATAATTGTGGCTGTTGCTGTATTCGGACAAGCATTATTGTTGGATGCTATTAAGGTAACCGTATATGTCCCCGGAGCATTATAAGTATAAGAAGGATTAGTTGATGAAACTGAAGGAGATCCATCACCAAAATCCCATACATAGCTATTAGATAAGGTACTGGTATTTGTAAAATCCACAGGTAATGGATGAGTACCTGACATCGGATTTGCTGTAAAGGATGCTGATGGAGCAGGAGCTGCTATCACAAGAACGGAGTCTACTGAACTGCAACCTGTAGCTGTATTTGTTACTGTTACAGTATAAGAACCTGCTGCATCAACCGTTGGTGTTATTGAACCAACTCCTGATACAATGTTACCATTTGTGGTTGTCCAGTTGTAAGTGATAGTTGTACCTGTTGAAGATGCTGAACCATCCAGTATCGCTGCTATAATTCCACAACCGATTGGCTGAGCCGGTCCTGCATCAGCTATTGGTGATGAAGTGTCCGGTGTTACAACTACCGTTGAAGTTGCCGTACAGCCACTAAAGCCATCGGTTACAGTCACAGTATAAGTTCCTGCTGTATTAATAATAGGTGTTGCTGTTGATCCTCCAGATACGATTCCCGGACCTGACCAGGTGAATGATGCTCCTGCCGTTGTGGAAGAACCATTTAAGGTAACTGAAGTTGTTGAACAAGTAATCGTTTGACCTGAACCTGCGTTTGCATCCGGTGGAGTTGTGATGTTCTCAACAACCACCGTATCCGTTGCTATGCAACTGTTTGCAGTATCTATTACTGTTAAAGTATAAGTACCTGCTGCATTTACAGTAGGAGTTGGCGTTGAGCCTCCCGATACAATACCCGGACCTGACCAGCTGAATTGAGCATTGACAGTTGTTGAACTTCCGTTTAATGATCCTGTTAAATTGATACAGGTTAAAGTATCTGCTGCGCCAGCATCTATATTTGGTGCATTAATATTGGAGATTACTGATACTGTGTCGGTATTGCTGCAGTTTTCTGAAGTAACGGTCAATGTATATAAACCCGTTGCATTAACTGTTGCACTTGACGTATTACCACCTGAAACTATCCCAGGACCTGACCAGCTAAATGAAGGGCTTAACGCTGCGGATGTACCATTAAGAACAGTGGTTGTTACTCCACAGGCAAGGCTCTGCATTACGCCTGCATCAACATTTGGAGGAAGGGAAATAGTTAATAATAATGTATCATTTACTACTCCGCATGAATTTGCAGGATCATTGCTCATAATGTAAAGCTGAACGCTTCCTGCAAGGCTATCTGCTGATGAAGGCACATAAGCTGTGGCAATGAATATTCCAGTGCCAGCTGTTCCCCATGTAAATGAAGAAGCGCTACCGCCCACAGAACCTGTTGTAGGATAAACAGCTCCAGCACAGATAGCTGTATCGTTTCCTGCAAACGCTGTTGCAGGTTGATCGATCACAATTACTGCTGAGTCGATCGCTGAAGCACATCCTCCCGAAGCTGCAATGTCATTATATACTGTATATGTTCCCGGAGTACTTCCAGTAATATTTACTGCTCCCGTACCTGTTGTTAAAGACAAGCCTATTGCTGAACTGAAAACTCCTCCGCTGGAAGTACCACTAAATACAGGTGATGCCGTTCCGCCTGCACTCTGGCAGTATGGACCTGAGTAACTAAATGAAGCTGATGGGGAATTTGTAATTGTTATCGTTACACTGCTTGACATCGGACAAACGCCATTAGTTGTATACGTTACAGTGTAAGTTGCAAGTGTACTCGTAGATAAAGTTATTTCACCTGTTGCAGCATCCAGAGAAAGACCACTAGTGGAAGAGAATGCACCTCCTGTTGCACCTGTAATAACCGGAATGGGATTCGATCCTGTTGAACAGAAAGTTGTTCCACCATAGCTAAAAGTAGCATCATCAGAAGGGGTGATCGTAAGTATCAGATCATCAACCTCAGCGGAACAAGCTCCGGAAGGGTCATTTGTAAGGAATGTTAAAGTAACACTTCCGGCAGAAATATCGGCAGGTGAAGGCGTATAGACAGCACCTGGTAAAGATGTATTATCAAAAGTACCTGTACCTGATGTTGTCCATGTTGCAGATGAAGCGCTTCCTCCGAATGATCCTAATAATGTATAATCAGTGCCGCTGCATATAGATGCATCAGAGCCTGCACTTACAGTTGCAGATGGGTCAATTGTTACACTTGTAGTGAAACTTGCAGCCGAACATCCACTGCTTGCAGGAATATCATTTGTCACACTATATGTCCCCGGAGTACTTGCAAGAAGATCGATCTCACCGGTAGCGGTACTCACAAAAATCAATCCTGAAGGCGTGGCACTGAATGTTCCTGCACTGGATCCTGAATTGAATGATGGAAAAGGATTTGAGGCGGACATACAATAAGGACCTGCATAAGAGAAATCAGCAGAAGGCGCAGTTGTAATAGTTACATCAAAAGTACTGGAATTCGGGCAAGCTCCGTTTGTATTATATGTTATTGTATATGTACCAAGTGTACTGGCATCAAGATCAATTAAACCTGTTGCTGTATTTAAAATTATCAAACCTATTGTTGAACTGAATGTTCCCCCATTAAGTCCAGAAATTGTTGCTGCAGGATCAGTACCAGTTGCACAATAAGTTGATGAATAAGAAAAAGATGCATCATCAAGCGGTGTGATATTAATTGTTACCAGGTCGGATGCTGCAGGGCAAGGTCCTACAGGATCATTCGATGTAAGAGTTAATGTAACTAAACCTGCAGAAATCTCAGAAGCTGAAGGTGTATAGGTTGCATTCAACGTAGTATTATTCGGATTAAATGTTCCTGCGCCACCCGTCCAGGTTCCGTTGAAAGCACTTCCACCTAAACTTCCTGCAAGAGTAACTGTTGCTGAAGATGCGCAAACTGTCTGATCAGTTCCTGCATCCGCAGTAGCAATTGGATCAATGGAAATGATCATCTGATCTGTCGCTGCAGGACAAGAGCCTGCAGGATCATCTGTTGTTAAAGTCAAAGTAACACCGCCTGCTAAAATTTCAGCAGCTGAAGGTGTGTAAACAGCATTGAGAGAAGAAGCTGAAGGATTAAAAGAACCCGTTCCACCCGACCAGCTTCCGCTTGTTGCTGAACCACCAACATTTCCGTTCAATGTAACATCCGGTGAGGAAGTACAAACAACCTGGTCAGCATTTGCAGTTGCAGTTGCAGGGTTATTTATAAATATTGTAATCTGGTCATTAACTGCAGAGCATGCTCCGGCAGGATCATTTGTTGTAAGGGTCAAGGTAACTGATCCTGCAGTAATCTCTGTTGCAGAAGGAGTATAAATTGCATTCAGAGTGGTATTGTTTGGATTGAAGGATCCAGTGCCACCCGACCATGTAGCTGAAGAAGCTGTTCCGCCAATTACACCAGCAAGTGTAACGGACGCTGCAGAAGAACAAACAGTCTGATCTGTGCCGGCATTAACTGTTGTCGGCTGATCAATTGTAATTGTCATCTGATCAGTAGCGGCCGAACATGGACCAGTAGGATCATTAGTAGTTAAAGTAAGAGTAACGGTTCCTGCAGTGATCTCCGCAGCCGAAGGAGTATAGATCGCTGTAAGAGTTGTATTATTAGGATTGAATGCACCGGTTCCTCCTGACCAGGAACCAGTTGTTGCACTTCCTCCGACAGAACCTGCTAAAGTTACAGCTGCTGAAGTTGCACATGAGGATTGATCAACATTGGCATTAGCAATTGCAATCGGGTTTATGGTTATGATCATTTGATCAGAAACAGCTCCGCAAGGGCCGGAAGGATCATTTGTTGTTAATGTTAATGTAACTGTTCCTGCTGTGATCTCTGCAGCTGAAGGTGTATAGATTGCTGTCAGAGTTGTATTATCAGGATTGAATGTTCCTGTTCCACCAGACCATGTTGCAGAACTTGCGCTTCCTCCTATTGATCCTGCTAAAGTTACTGCAGGTGCACTCGCGCATGAAATCTGATCAACATTTGCGCTAACAGTAGCAGGCTGGTTAATTGTAATTATCATCTGATCCATTACGGCAGGACAAGGTCCTGCCGGATCATTGGTCGTTAATGTTAGTGATACAGTCCCTGCTGTGATCTCTGTGGCAGAAGGTGTATAAACTGCGTTAAGAGTAGTGTTGTTCGGATTGAATGATCCTGTACCTCCTGACCATGTTCCAGTTGATGCACTGCCCCCCACTGAACCTGCAAGAGTCACTGCTGGAGCAGTTGCACATACATTTTGATCACTATTCGCATTGGAGATTGCTGAAGGATCGATGGTTACAGTGTTGGTCGCCAAAGCTGCTGCACAACCTCCCGCTGCAGGAATAGAATTAGTTACAGTATATGTTCCGGGAGTAGTTAAAGCAAGGTTAATCTGTCCTGTTGAAGTACTTACGAAAGTTAATCCCGCAGGTAAGGCACTGAACGTTCCTGCACTTGCACCGGCACCAAATGTTGGGCTTGGATTAACACCGCTCTGACAATAAGGTCCGGCATAACTGAATGCCGCAGATGGCGCAGTTGTTATAGTCACATTGAATGTGGCTGTATTCGGACAAGTTCCATTCGTAGTGTATGTGATTACATAAGTGCCGAGTGAACTTAGCAACACGTCTATTTGTCCTGTAGCTGTACTCACGAAAACCAATCCGGCAGTAGAACTGAATGTACCTCCGGCTAATCCTGTAACCGTAGGGGTTGGATTTGCACCTGTCTGACAATATGTTGATGATGAATAGCTAAAAGATGCATTATCCATCGGATTTACAGTGACACTTACAGTTTGTGGTGCACCAACACAACTATTAGCAGTAGAAGTAGGAGTTACAGTATATGTAACAGTTTGAATTGATGAAGAAGTACTTGTTATTGTATTATTTAATGTAGAAGTAGTTTGCAAGGTTGTACTCTCCCCGGTCGTATTCACATTATTTGAGCCTATCCAGGTAAAGCTCGATGCAACATCTGCTGTTAGAGGAATATTCACTGTTCCGCCACTGCATATTGAGGCTGTATTAGCACTGGTCATAACAGGAGCCGGATTAACAGTGACTGTTACTGTTTGCGGTGTACCCGGGCAGCTACCAACAGTTGATGTTGGTGTAACTGTAAAAATAACATTCTGTGAAGACGAAGAGGTATTTATAATTGTATTACTAAGTGTTGCTGTCGTTTGAGCACTTGTACTTTCTCCCGTTGTATTCACATTATCTGCCGCGATCCATGAAAAAGTTGAAGCGACATTGCTTGTTAACGGAATACTCACTGTTGTACCGCTGCAGATAGTGGCAGCGTTAGCGCTTGTCATTGTTGGAACCGGATTCACAGTTACAGTAACTGTCTGAGTTGTTCCTAAACAAGTACCTGCGGCAGATGTAGGAGTAACTGTGTACGCTACTGTCTGCACTGCAGATGTAGTATTGTTTAACGTATTATTTAATGTACTTGTATTCTGCAGCGTTGTGCTTTCTCCTGTAACGTTCGTGTTAGTTGCAGCTATCCATGTATAAGTAGAAGCAACATTACTTGTCAGGGGAATATTAACAGCAGCACCACTACAGATGGTTGCAGTGGATGCACTTGTCATTACAGGTGCAGGATTCACCGTAACGGTCACAGTTTGGGTAGTACCAACACAACTTCCGGATGTTGATGTTGGAGTTACTGTATATGTTACAGTTTCTGCAACAGCAGAAGTACTGGTAATAGTATTGCTTAATGTAGATGTATTTTGAAGAGTAGTACTCTCTCCTGAAGTGTTTGGATTATTAGATGCGATCCAGGTGTACGTTGCAGCGATATTACTTGTTAATGTAATGCTTACTGCTGAGCCGCTGCAGATAGTTGCAGTGTTCGCGCTTGTCATTGTCGGAGCAGGATTAACGGTAACAGTAACAGTTTGTGGAGTACCAGGACAACTTCCTGCTGTTGATGTAGGAGTTACAGTATAGGTTACGGTTTGTACCACAGCTGTAGTGTTAACAAGTGTATTACTTAAGGTTGAAGAAGTTTGTGAAGTAGTGCTTTCACCTGTCACATTCGTATTACTCGCTGCTATCCATGTATATGAAGAAGCAACATTACTTGTCAATGAAATACTTACAGTCCCTCCGCTGCAAACAGTTGCTGTGTTTGCACTCGTCATCACCGGTATAGGATTCACAGTTACATTCACCGTTTGAGTAGTTCCTACGCAACTACCTGTTGTGGATGTTGGAGTAATCGTGTAGGTCACCGTTTGAACAGATGAAGATGTATTTGTAATAGTATTATTTATTGTTGAAGTGTTTTGGGTTGTTGTGCTTTCTCCCGTTGTATTCGCATTATTTGCCGCTATCCAGGTATAATTTGCCGGGACATTACTGGTCAAAGGGATATTCACTGCATTGCCGCTGCAGATGGTTGCGGTAGTCGGGCTTGTCATTAAAGGTCGTGGATTAACAGTTATAGTAACTGTTATAGGAGCTCCGACACAACCTGATGATGTTGGTGTAACAGTATACGTAACAGTTCCAGCGGTTGTACCTGTTGCAGTTAGCGTCTGCGCTATAGTGGATCCGCTTCCGGAGGATGCGCCAGTAGTACCGCTTTGGCTTGCCGTCCAGGAATAAGTAGTTCCAGATACACTGCTGCTGAGTGCAATTGAAGTTGCAGTACCAGAACATATTGTTTGTGAAGAAGGAGTAGCCGTTGCTACCGGTGTGGTACATGGACACGTAACTGAGATCGTGACGGGATTACAGGTTGCCCCCCCGTATCCATCCACCATCATAAATGCACATTGTCCTGCCGGTATTGTTACCGTAAATGAAAAACCATCAGCTGCACCGCCTACATTACTATCAAAATAGCTATATTCGGAATTACCACAATCCATCGTTGTTGCATCAAGGCTGGCTCCTACCCATACAGCACCCTGAATATTACATGTACTTCCAGATCCTGTTTCATCCGCAACCATGGTTACTGTTACTGCACTTCCTGTAGAATTACAGTATTGATACCATTCCGAATTTTCCACAGAGAAAGGAACATCCTGCAAACCATCTCCATCCAGATCCGCGCCAGCGTAGCAGCAAGGATTACATCCGCCATCACCAGAAGTGGGATTCGATCCTGCAAAGCCACTTGCATCCAAATTAATTGTTACAGGACTTCCGCATGACAAACTTGTTGCAGATGGAGTTCCACCGCCACCGCCACCGCCACCGGCTGTAAGTTTAGTGTTGATCGCGACCAGAAAGAAAAGAAACAAAATAGTTAGCTTAATAAAACTTTTCATGAGGAGAGTTCGTTTTTAATAGCGTTTAATTGGTCAATGGTATATTATATTCTTCTTTAAACTTTAGAGTAAAATTTTTATAATAGCCTTCCCTCCATTTATCTGCCGCGAACCTGTTCAACTGTTCCATTACGGGTTTATCATCGGTAATAATTACCGCGTCCGACATATTTAACTCAAATGTAGGTAAAAAATGTTTATCGATAATATATTCACTTCCGTCTTCAGTTTTTACATTTATAGAGGCTTTCCACTGAGGTTCTTTTAAATAAGAAATATATAAAACATTGCGCTCTGACTCCTCTGTCTCATTAGTAGCAAAAAGATTTACTTTAAATCCTGCAGCTAAGAGTGTTTTATATAATGATCTTCCTGCTCTTCCTTCTTTACCTGATAAGAATCCGTTAAAATTTATGACTAACATTCCGCCTTCTGCTAATCGTTCTTTTATGTCTTCAAAAGATTCTTTGCTTAAGCCATGAGAAGGAGCAATTTCGCCATTAAAAATATCGAGAACAATGAAATCATATTTCTTCTTACTCTTTTTAATGAAACGTCTTGCATCATCCTGAAAGATCTTTATTCCGAACCCTCTTAAATTAAAATACTTTTTACTGATTTCTACTATCCGGCCGTCAAGTTCGACTGCATCAACATTGTGCTTACAATATTCTTTAAGCTGCTTGGCAACTACTCCACCACCCAATCCCAAAACGAGTGATGAAGATCCTTGCGGATAAATACTGCCTAATGAAGTAATATAATTCGGATAACCCCAGATAGAATAATTGGATGTAGTATTGAACCATGTTTGTCCCATACGATTAATAAAAAGCATTCTTTCATTATGATCTTGTTTGTTAATATCTGCAACGATCAACTGACCATTGATACCTTCAGAGTATTCCAGAATTTTTACTGAAGGTGAATCAGACAAAGCAGGCTTTGCATTAATTAATCCGATACTTAAGATAATCAATACCACTAATGGAAAATAGAATTGCTTTCTTTTTTGCCTGAAATAAAAAACAAGAGGCAAAGCTGCGGTGAAGACTATTGCCCATAAAACAGTATGAGATAAACCCAAAGAAGGAATGAAATAAAATCCAGCAAGAAAGGAAAAAAGAATTCCTCCGCAGGTTGAAATACTATAGATCTTTCCAACAATATCTGATTTTCGGTCTTTTTGAAGATCCATACAAGCAATGAGCACCGGTGTGGTAGATCCGAACAATAATAATGGAATAAAAAGTAAAACAATAATGATCAGCCAGGAAAAATATTGATTGTTTGAGCCTATATTGGAATTGTTCTGCAGATAAATAAGGAACCAACCTGTTAATACTACAAGTGAGTTAAGCGCAAAGACAGACATCGAATATTCTGCCACAGCTCCTTTACCTGCTCTTCTTCCACCTAAAAAATATCCGATAGCCAGAGCAGCAATCGAAATACAAATAAGGATCGCCCAGATATTAACTGAACTCCCTAAAACAGGGGCAACGATCAAAGGAGATGAAACTTCAAGAAGCATCACCAATCCTCCTTCAAGGAAAGCGGTTAAAAGGATTTCATTTCTTTTCATTCACCGAAGCCAGGTATATTCTGAGTATTATTCCAATTAGTAAAAGAAGGATTCCAAGACAAAACGAGGTTAATTTAACACCAAGTACAGGTATAAAAAAATATACAGTTGTGATGATTAGGAAGATCCCGCCAATAGTTCCGGTGCCATATATGATTCCTGTGGATCTTCCAATATGGTCATAATAAATATTCAGAATTTTAACAATCAAAGGCGAGATTGTCCCCATAAAAAAAACAGGAAAAAAAAGTATTATCCCTCCTCCGAATAATGATGCCCATTTGATATCTAAATTCAATAATAGAGGCAAGCAAAAAGAAGCTATTTGCGTAGAAAAGAAGACAAGTATCCCGGAAATTATGTAGGAAGATGCAAGAAAATTAAATGATCTTTTTTCAGATAACACTCCTCCTACCCAATAACCGATAGCAAGTGCTGCAAGTGTAGTAGTAAGAATAGAAGTCCATACGTATATGGAAGAACCAAGATAAGGTGTATATATTTTTATACTCAGAACTTCAAAGGCCATTAAACAGCCTCCTTCAATAAAAGAAGAAATAATAAGAAGGTATTTCAGAAATGATCTGTTTTCCTGCATAAACAGGTAATCTCGATTAGTTGCTAAATATTAATAAAAACATTGATTATTTCTCAACTGCAAGTATCTCGGTGGTCTTTACTTCTGAGGCGGCCACATAAACTGTTGTCATATCGCTTTTAACACCCATATTCTTCACATGATCAATAGCTTCTTCTTTTGTTTTAAAAAGCGGATATATTACATTATCAATTTTGATCACTTTAGGAAAAGCCTCTTTCTCTTTCAATTCAACTTTTACATAACGAATCTCTACGCCACGATCAACAAGATTTACTGCAGATAAAGGTTTGATTGCAAGAAACAAAACAAGTGTAAAGCACAGTATCAGATTTTTTTTCAGATTCGTCATTTTAGATCAGATTAATTGGTTTATAAACTATTGAATTATAAGACCTTAAAAATAAATTTCAGATTGTACACTGCGCAAGGTATTAAAAAGAGAGAATACAAAGCAAGTTAATAGATGATAAATTTTTTATAACTCTCTTTTATGTAAACACTGCTTTTATAATCTATATTAATAATAATCAAAAAAAATCTCCATTAAAAAATGGAGATCAATTGTTAAGAGTATCTTTTATAGTTTTGCCCTCATCGGATATTGCTTTGTTTACGTCTGCAACCTGTCTTTTAACTACCTGCCCGGCTTTATCAATTTCCGATTGTATCTCTTCGGTATGTCTCTTTATCTCTTGAGAAAACCCATCCGTGCTTTTAGTGATCTCATTCTGAATCTGAGCTTTCGCATCATTAAGTTCTCTCAAACCTTTACCAAGTCCCTTGGCTATTCCGGGTAATTTATCCGAACCAAAGAACATAAGCACAACAATAGCAATGATGAATACTTCACCTCCACCTAAGTTCAAAAAAAGAAAAACAGAGCCTGACATTTATCTGATTTATTATAATACAGCTCAGCCCCCAAGATTATAAAAAAGTCCAGGATAACTAGCTGACACACATAAAACAAAAGCCCGGTATCTTTTGAATACCGGGCTCATAAAAATGATGGTTATTAAGCTTTCGCAGGAACCGGCTTATCAGCCTTTTCACTTTCCAGATCAATTACAATCGGAGTTGCTATACAGATTGAAGAATAAGTTCCGATAACAATACCAATCAACAACGCGAATGAGAATCCTTTGATAGTTTCACCGCCAAAAATAAATATCGCCAATAATACGAAGAAGATAGTCAATGAAGTATTGATTGTACGGCTTAATGTACTGTTCAAGGCAAAATTGATAACTCTGACTCTTTCATTCTTGTCAAGATCAGTTTTATTGCGTTCTGACAAGTATTCACGGATCCTGTCGAATACAACGACTGTGTCAGTCATGGAGTAACTCATAACGGTAAGGATTGCTGCAATAAAATCCTGAGTGATCTCTAATGAGAAAGGAAGTATTCCATCAAAAATCAGATAGAAAGAAAGAACCATTGCAACATCATGGAATAATGCGACAACCGCACCCAAACCATACTGCCATTTCTTAAATCGAATGAAGATGAAAATAAACATGACCAGACACGATAACAATACAGCCCAAACCGATTTAGACTTAATATCGCGGGAAACCGTTTCACCTACTTTATCGGATGACATCACCTGGTATTTCACTCCAAGAGTTTTAAGACCTTCATTCAGTTTGCTTTCAACTTTTGATTCTGCATCTCTTGAAGCATCTTCAATAAGATAAGTAGTAGTAATTCTTAATTGAGTGTTAGCTCCGTAAGTTTTTACTTCAGGTGCTTCACCAAAAGAAGTTGTAAGTGCTTTATTCACCTCTTCGGTTGAACGGATCTCATCTAAACGAACAACATATGAACGACCACCCTGAAAATCAACACCAAGACTGAAACCACCTTTTTGGAAATAGCAGAAGATACCTGCAGCGATGATCAATCCTGAAAATGCATAGTATAACTTACGTTTTCCAACGAAATCGATATTGATGTTCTTAAATGCTTTTGCAGTCATTGGTATTGAGAACGGAATCTCTTTGTTCTTGCTCAACCAACGATCAAACACTAAACGAGTAATGAAGATCGCACAGAATAAAGACGATATGATACCGATGATCAAAGTTGTTGCAAAACCCTGGATCGGACCTGTACCGAAAACGAAAAGAATGATACCAAGTAATAAACCTGTTATATGTGAATCGATCACCGAGGACATCGCATTCTTATATCCTTCCTTGATTGCAACAGCTGTTGACTTACCAAGAGCAAGCTCTTCACGGATACGTTCAAAGATAAGAATGTTCGCATCCACGGACATGGCGATCGTTAATACGATACCTGCAATACCTGGTAAGGTTAATACAGCCTGGAATGAAGCAAGGATACCTACAACAAAGAAGTTATTGATTACCATCGCAAGATCGGCAACCCAACCCGCTTTACTGTAATAGAAGCCCATAAATAAAAGAACAAGAACAAGAGCGATCAATGTAGAGATGAAACCTTTTTTAACTGCTTCTGCTCCTAATACCGGACCTACAACTGTTTCCTGTACAATGTGTGCAGGAGCAGGTAATTTACCAGCTTTAAGAATGTTCACTAAATCGTCTGCCTCTTCATTCGAGAAATTTCCTGTGATTGAAGAAACACCTCCTGCAATTTCGTTCTGAACTGTAGGGAATGAATAAACACTGTTATCAAGAACGATAGCAATCGATTTACCGATATTGTCTTTTGTTAAACGTTTCCAAACCTGACCTGCCTCTGCAGTCATTGACATTGAGATCTGAGGTGATCCTCCGCCAGCCTGGTCAAATACTTTACGTGCATCAACAATGATATCACCTGATAAAGGAGCTTTGCCTTCTCTGTTAGTACTGCGTATAGCAACTAACTGAACAGTTGTTTCTTCTTTGTCAAAAGCTTTAAATGTCCATAGGAATTTCGTACCTTTTTTGAAGATCGATTTTACTTTTGGATTGTTAAGGTATTCATTCACTTTTCCAGTATCACCGATAGCAGCGTATCCAACAACAGGACCGCGACCAAGAACAGGCTGTCCTTTATCATCACGACCAATTGCCGCACTTAATACCGCAAATAATGGATTTTCTTTACGAAGACGAGCGATAGTGTCTGCTCTTGTTTCACCTGCTTTTGCAGTATCTTCTTTATCATCTTTACCTAACTGAGCAGATAAAGAAGTAAGCTTACTTGTATCTTTTGCAGCAGATTTAACAGTATCAGTTTCAGTTTTTGCGATAACAGTTTTTGTTTTACTTGTATCACTTTCAGCAGCAACGACTGTATCTGTCGGAAGCATTATTTCTTTTAATCTGGTATTCGCTTTATCAAGCAAAGGATAGATCTCCTCATTATCATAAGTTTCCCAGAATTCAAGATTTGCACTTCCCTGTATCAATTTACGTACACGCTCTTTATCTGTAACACCCGGAAGTTCTATAAGGATACGGCCTGAAGAAGCAAGACGCTGGATATTAGGCTGTGTTACACCAAACTTATCAATACGAGCTCTTAATGTATTCTCTGAAGTTGCAATTGCTTCTTCAATTCGTTCACGTAAATATTTTAACACATCTTCATTTGAAGTATTAAAATCAACTTTTCCTTTTAATTCAATCGTCTGGAAATTGATTGCAAGTTTTCCGTTTGGATTTAGTTTTTGAAACTCCTCTCCAAAAATTGTAACGAAATCTTTAGTTGAAGTTTTTTGAACTTCCTGTGCTTTTGCAAGCGCATTTACGAAAGAAGGCTCATTGCTGTTATTGGACAAACCACGAATGATATCCGCAACAGAAACTTCAAGGGTTACGTTCATCCCACCTTTCAGATCCAGACCTAAATTCAGCTGACGTTTTTTAACATCATCATATGTGTAGGTTGCAATACCAAGATCGATAACCGTTTTTTTCTTTAATGAATCCAGGTAATAGTTATATTTTGAACTCTTTACAGAATCAAGATATGTATTTTCCACACCAGAATTCGATGCCGCTTGCCACCCACGTAAACATTAAATAATAAGCACAAGCTAGTGCCAGTAAGATTGCAAACAGCCTGATAGCGCCTTTGTTCTGCATAATTGATTTTAATTAAATTATTGTGTGTCTAATACTAGTACTGTGAAAACTAATTAACTGATTACAGTTAACTCTTAACTTTTCCCAAATTAAGGGTGCAAATATAGAATAACAATTATTATTTACCAATTTTATCCTCTTTTTGCGGAATTATGCCAAAACAGCTCCTCATTTTCAAGATAATAACACGAATTGCGTAGCTTTGCGATACCAACAGTACAAAGATGAAACGCATACTTTTTTTAACCCTTCTTTTAATTTCAATCGTAAATCAGATTTTGTTAGCGCAACCCTTACTTCAGCGCTATGACAGTATCCCTGTTAAAATAAATTCTGCTTTTATTACAAACCCATGGGCTGGCGGTTTGAATTTCGCACAAAATTCCGAAATAGACCTGAATATGGACGGAATAAAGGACCTTTTCACTTTCGACAGGACAGGAAATAAGATCCGCACTTATATTAATGGTGGAACAGCGAATACAATTGATTACAGATATGACCCATCTTACGAAAGCAGGTTTCCTGAGAAACTTCACGAATGGTGCCTGCTTGCCGATTATAATAATGACGGCAAAGAAGACATTTTTACCTATTCACGGATCGGAGGCGGATTTGATATTTATAAGAACATTTCCACTGTTTCAGGCGGACTTCAATTCGAATTGTCTGCAATCCAGCAAAAATCTGTTTTTAATCCCAGCAGATTCAACACTACACCTGCTGCAATACCTGACGGAGGAATCAGTTCTACCTGGGATGGGGTTTCCGGACCGGCTTCCGGTTTTGCAAGCAGGCCAATAAATGTAACCACCCTGATTCCCGGAAACTGGCATATGACTTCGGTATGTCTTAATATCACTCATCCTAATGATGAAGACTTAATTGTTTATCTGGTTAATCCTTGCGGCAATAAGATAAGGCTGATAAAAAATGCCGGTGGCACAGGTGATGATTTTTCAAAAACCTGTTTTGAACCTATATTGACAAACGTTATTGGGAGTGTTGGAAATAATTCTGCACCATTTTCTTCCGCTTACGCACCTGAAGCAGGTCAGGCGGCTTGGGCCTCTTTTCTTTCATGTAGTAATCCTAACGGAACGTGGTATCTGAATGTGGGTGATCAGACGATCTCTAATTCAGGTTCAGTTGAGAGCTGGGCTATCACATTTTATTCACCCACAACAACCTTCCCGAACGGACTCATAAATCTGTATGTGAGTTCAGTTGATCTCCCTGCTTTATCAGACATTGACAGTGACGGAGATCTTGACGTAGTCACATTTTCAAGCACCGGTACTTTTATAGAATATCATCAGAACATGAGTATGGAATTTTACAATAATGCGGATAGTCTTGTTTATATGCTCAAGAATCCTTGCTGGGGAAATGCAACCGAGGATGCCATGAGTAATAATTACACACTTAATATCAATTGTCCTTATACCAATGTTTCTAATCCGGGAATAACTGAAAAGAATTATGAACAAAAGTCATTTGAAAGACATGCAGGTTCTTGTCAGCTCTGTCTTGATCTCGATAATGATGGTGACAAAGAATATATAGTAGGTGATGTTTCTTTTTCAAATCTTACCATGCTCACCAACAGCGGTACTCCGAGGTCTGCTAATTTCACTTCAGTTGATACGCAATTTCCAATGAACAATTCATCCACTATTCCGGTTGACCTCACTTTATTTCCTTGCGCATATTATCTTGATGTGAATAATGACGGACTCAAAGATCTTATTGTAACACCTAATGCCAGTGGAGTAAACACCACCGAAAATTTTAATTCAGAAGTATATTATCAGAATACCGGCACAAATAATTTCCCTGTCTTCGATTATCAGCAATCAAATATTCTTCAGGATAATATGATAGAAGTTGGTGAAGGCGCTTATCCGGTATTTTTTGATTATGACAATGACGGATTGAAAGACCTTTTTATCGGGAACTTTGGTTATTATAACAATCCATCTTTCGAACATAAAATAGCTCAATTTAAAAACACAGGCACATCAACAAATCCAAAGTTTGAACTTATTACAAGAGACTATGACGGATTTGACGGAACACAGAGTCCCCTTAGCTCACTCAATATCACAAACATGGTTCCTGCATTCGGAGATATGGATGCAGATGGGGATGCAGATATGTTCATAGGAGGATTCGATGGCAAGATCCATTACTTTAAAAACATTGCAGCGACAGGAACAACTGCGAAATTTATTCTGGCTCAGGCCAACTATAAAAACTCAAACAATCGTTCGATCGATGTCGGGGATTTTGCCGCACCACAAATCTTTGATGTTGATAATGACGGCAAAAATGATCTTGTTATAGGCGGATTAAATGGCAAATTAAGTTACTACCGTACAACAGGAATATCCGGCACGCTGCCTGTACTTGATTCGATGACTAATTTTTTCGGACGGATAAAAGTAAATCAACCGGGATATTTCAGTGGATACAGCTATCCGTTTATGTTCAGAGAATCGGGAGAAACCAAACTTATTTCCGGCTCAGAGCTCGGTTATCTTAGACTTTACGAGAGAATTGATAATAATCTTAACGGAACATTCGATCTTATTGATTCCACTTTGCTTGGAATCCGGGAAGGTTCACGCACTGCACCTTCTGGAACAGATCTTAACAACGATGGTTTAATGGATATGATCATAGGTAATTACCAGGGTGGAGTTGCTTTTTACAAAGGAGTAGATTCACTTACATCAGTTAATAATGTGGAAAAAGCAAATGACTGGAATCTGGAAATTTTTCCAAATCCTGCGGATCATTTTTTTAATATCATTATTTCCAATGACAGACATAGTAATTACCGGATAGAATTACATAATGCATTAGGACAATTAATATTTTCGAAAACAACTTCAGAAGTTTCAATAGATCTGAATGCTGAACAATTAAAACGAGGAATTTACATTTGTAAAGTTTCGGAACTGCAGAGTAACAGGATCATATCAGCCCCATTAACAAAACGAATTGTAATTAACCATCGATAAATTTTATTCCCTTCAGGAAGTTAAAACACATCTAAAATTAATTTTAAGAAAGAATGATCTTTAGCTTTAACCGATTTTTTTCAATCACCATCTTATCTATTTTGATTACAACTTTTTCCTGTACCAAAGAAGGCACCGGTGGTTCTTCAACAGTTAATGGTGAGGTGCTTCATCACTCCACTCCTATACCGAATTGTGTTGTTTATATTAAATACGATGCAAAAGAATTTCCGGGAAGCAATACTTCTGTTTATGATCAATCTGTAACAGCAGATAACAATGCACATTATGAATTCAAAGGTCTGAGAGACGGAGATTATTATCTTTATGGTGTAGGTTATGATGCGTCTTCTGGAGAAACAGTTACCGGAGGAATAGGAGTTAAACTGAAATACAATAA
>JAJTCJ010000045.1 GCA_021323165.1 Bacteroidota bacterium
ACTTCAAGCGCTATAGCTTAAGCGCTGCGAATATACGACTCTGTATAAAAACAAAATACAGGCAGAGCCTGTATTTTATTGTATAGTTATAAACTTTTAAAACAATGTGCTTAAAGGTGGCTCAGGGCCTTTATCCTTTTCGGGACTATCACCCTTATTCTCCGAATCCTTTTTTGCCTTTTCAATTTCAGCATCCGAATTCACATCCTGTTTCAGTAAAGGAATTTCTTCTTTATCAAATGGACGTTTTCCGAAAATAGTCTCAAGATCTTCTTTAAAGATAACCTCTTTTTCAAGCAGCTTCTCTGCAAGCATTGTAAGCAGATGCTTGTTCTCTGTCAGTATTTTTTTAGCTCTTACATATGCCAGCTCAATCATTTTACTTGCTTCTTCATCAATTGTCTGAGCTGTTTTTTCGCTGTAAGGTTTAGTGAAGCCGTATTCATTTGCTCCGGTGGAATCATAATAACTCAAGTTACCTATCTTATCATTCAGACCATATACACTGATCATTGCATAAGCCTGTTTTGTTACCTTTTCAAGATCGCTTAAAGCGCCTGTAGATATCTTTCCGAAAATGATCTCCTCAGCAGCACGGCCTCCAAGTGTTGCACACATTTCATCCATTAATTGCTCTGTTGTTGTGATCTGACGCTCTTCAGGCAGATACCAGGCAGCACCGAGTGAACGGCCGCGGGGAACAATTGTTACTTTGATCAAAGGATGCGCATGCTCAAGCAGCCAGCTAGTAGAAGCATGTCCTGCCTCATGATATGCTATTACTTTTTTCTCATGAACAGAGATGATCTTATTCTTCTTTTCTAATCCGCCAATTATACGATCCACAGCATCAAGGAAATCCTGCTTTTCAATTACCTTTTTATCGTGACGTGCGGCAATAAGAGCTGCTTCATTACAGATATTGGCAATATCAGCACCTGAGAAACCAGGTGTTTGTTTTGCAAGAAAATCTACATCAACGGATGCGTCCAGTTTTAATGGCTTAAGATGCACTTTAAAAATATCTTTGCGTTCATTCAGATCCGGCATGTCCACGTAGATCTGACGATCGAAACGACCTGCACGCATTAATGCTCTGTCGAGAATATCAGCACGGTTGGTAGCAGCAAGAATAATTACTCCGCTGTTAGTTCCAAATCCATCCATCTCAGTCAATAACTGATTAAGAGTATTTTCACGCTCGTCATTTGCTCCTTGTGCAGGTGACTTGCCACGGGCTCTTCCTATCGCATCGATCTCATCAATGAAAATGATACAAGGCGACTTTTCTTTTGCCTGGCGGAACAAATCACGAACACGTGAAGCTCCAACCCCAACGAACATTTCAACAAAATCAGAACCTGATAATGAAAAGAAAGGAACTTTAGCTTCACCTGCAACAGCTTTTGCAAGCAATGTCTTACCTGTACCCGGAGGGCCGACAAGTAGCGCTCCTTTCGGAATTTTAGCTCCAAGAGCGGTGTATTTTTTCGGATTCTTAAGAAAGTCAACGATCTCTTTGATCTCGATCTTTGCCCCTTCTAAACCAGCCACATCATTGAAAGTAATATTAACGTTGGTATCCTTATCAAAAAGCTGTGCACGGGATTTTCCAATGTTAAAGATCTGGCCTGCTCCGCCTGAACCGCCACCCATTCTTCTCATGATCACGATCCATATCACAACCATTAGTATTATAGGAAGTATCCAGCCAAGTGCATCATACCAGTCGGTGCGTGTTTCCGTTTTAGGATACACTATCTCGTTAGGTAAAAAATCTTTTTGCTTTTCATTTACGATCGTAGAGAAATTATCAGGGATACCTGTAAGCTTATAATGCGGTCCTGACGGAGTAAGCTTATCAGCTGCATATGAGGGAAGATTCAGGAATTCTTTTTTAAGATAGATCTCCGCAACTCTTTCATTTGATATGATCACGATCTTATCTACCTGATGCTGTTTAAGCATTGTTTCATAGAACACGGTAGACTGTACTTCTTTTACTCCGCCCTTCCATCCACTCATTACCTGGAAAGCAATCAATGCTACAGCTATGATTCCATAGATCCAATAAAAATTAAATGGAGTTTTCGGAAGGTTAGGTTTTTTAGGGAATTTATCTTTAGGAATATTATTTTCCTGATCTGGTTTTTGATCGCTCATAATTTAATTTTTTCTAATTAATCAAATGCTATTTCCTTTGTTTCGGCATCCGCCCAAAGAGATTCTAAATTATAAAAGTCACGGATATGTGACTGAAAGATATGTACTACAACTGTTACATAGTCAATAAGTATCCACTCTGAATTCTCAAACCCTTCAGAACGATAAGGTTTATCTCCTGTTGTTTTTCTGACCATTTCCTGAATAGACTCAGCTATTGCATTAACCTGGGTATTAGAATCGGCCTGACAGATAATGAAATAATCACACACTCTGTTGTTGATCGACTGAAGATTCATAACAGAGATGTTTTTCCCTTTTATTTCAAGGATCCCTTCAACAACTGCATCTGCAAGTTTTTCAGTAGGACCTTTTACGATCTTAGCTGCAGGTTTCTTAGGAGCAGGAGATTTTTTAGCGGCTGTTTTTTTTACAGCGCGCTTTTCATTCTTTGCAGGAGATTTTTTTATTGCTTTTTTCACAGCGGATTTCGCTGGAGTGGATGATTTTTTAACAGGAGCTTTTTTTACTGCTTTTTTTGAAACAGTTTTTGCTGCTTTTTTTGCCGGAGCTTTCTTGATTGTTTTCGCCATCAATTATTTATATACGGTAAATGGATTCTCACAAAAATAATCAAATCTTTGGCAAAGGCCCTTTATGCAAACATTATTTATAGGACAGAATTCCATTCATTTAACCGTTGTTGATTCTACCAACAGTTATGCCAGCGAAATGTTGCGACAAATCAGGCCTGTTGAAGGGACAATTATCTACACTTTTGAGCAAAACCAAGGTCGTGGGCAGCGAGGAAATTCATGGCATAGCGAAATAGCCTCTCTTGCTGTTGCTGACTTAATGGCAGAATTGCTTCCGAAAGACTATGATGTTAAGATCAAATGGCCGAATGATGTATATGTGGATAAAAGAAAAATTGCAGGGATACTGATAGAGAATGTTATTTCTGAAAATACCCTGCAAAGTTCCATCATAGGAATAGGTTTGAATATCAATCAAACTATTTTTGAAACAGAAGCGAATAATGCAACATCCTTAAAGTTACTTACACATAAGGACTATAATCTTCAAACCGTGATGGAGAGCCTTTGCGGGTTCCTTGAAGCCCGCTATCTTCAGTTAAAATCAAACAAGCGGGACCTTATAGATAATACTTATTTGAAACGCTTATTCAACCTGAATGAATGGAAGAATTACTCTGTACAAGATGAAGTATTCGAAGGCAGAATAATCAGCGTTTCAGCTATAGGTAAGCTGCAGGTAGAATTACATAGTTTGGAAATAAAAGAATTTGCTTTGAAAGAGATCAGTTTTCTCTAATAAAAAAGGACCATTTTCATGGTCCTTTTTTATTATTATGCTTGAGTTGCTTTTTCTGCAGCAGCTATTTTTTTCTTGATGCCTTCTGTAGTTATAGAACCCGGTCTTTCGATCGGATGCCCTAAAGCTCTGTCCCAGACTAATGAAGCCAACACTCCAAGTGCACGTGAAACACCGAATAATACTGTATAAAATTCATGTTCAACCATTCCGTAATGTGTCAATAAAACTCCTGAGTGTGAATCCACATTTGGCCAAGGATTTTTGATCTTACCTGTACTTTCAAGAATTGGAGGAGCAACTTTATAAACCATCTGAACGATCTCACAAAGATCATCTGCACCCTGAGGTTTAATATAACGATAATAGAAATCCTGCTGCGCAGTGAAGCGAGGATCTGTTTTACGTAATACAGCGTGACCGTATCCCGGAACAACTTTTCCATCAGCAAGAGTTTTCTTAATATAATCTTCAATTTGTTTTTCCGTAGGTAATCCGCCACCTAATTCTTCACGTAATTCAAGAATCCAGCTTAATACTTCCTGGTTAGCTAATCCGTGAAGAGGACCAGCAAGTCCGTTCATACCTGCTGCGAAAGCTAAATACGGATCGCTTAATGCAGAACCAACCAAATGCGTTGTATGAGCGGAAACATTTCCACCTTCATGATCCACGTGAATGGTCATATACATGCGCATTAAACGTTTCATATCAAATGATTCATATCCCATCATGTGAGCAAGATTTGCTGCCCAGTCGAGCTTAGGATCCGGTTCGATATGTTCTCCGTTCTTATATTTTCTACGGTAGATATATGCTGCAATGCGAGGAAGACGAGCGATCAGATTCATTGAATCTTCGTATGTATAATCCCAATAATCCTTTTTGCTGATACCTTTTTTATAAGCAGCTGCAAAAACAGATTCTGTCTGCATAGCCATGATAGCCATTACAAACTGAGTCATAGGATGAGTTGAGGAAGGCATTTTATCAAGCACATCGAATACATGCTTAGGTACGATAGATCTTCTTGCCCACATGTTTCCAAGATTCAAAACATCTTCCTGAGTAGGAAGTTCACCAAGAAGCATCAGGTAAAAGATACCTTCCGGCAATGGTTCTGTTCCACCAGGAGCTTTTGGTAGTTTTTCTCTTAACTCCGGAATTGTATATCCTCGGAAACGAATTCCTTCTTCCGGATCAAGCTTTGAAGTTTCAGTCACAAGGCCTACTATCCCTTTCATTCCCTGATAAACCTGGGCAACAGTATATTCTCCAAGCTTTACATCACCTTTTTCCTTGATGAGTTTTTTAACTTCTGCGGCCATAGGGCCAGCTTTTGCAGCAAATTTTTCTTTTAATGAATCCATTGTATAATGAGTTTGGACTTGATGTTTCGTTATTTCCGAAAGGTAATGGGTTTTTATGAGATTAAAAAACAGATAAGAAAAATTATTTTAGAATGAGAAGTCTAAAGCATTAACCTTCCTTCGCACGCTCTCGATAAAGCTCAGGCACTCGAACAGACCACATTCAGCCCAATTCCTTAATAACTAATCAACCTATTATCTATTTCTTACGTATTTAAAATCTTTACCCCAATATCTTGCTGTATCTCCCAATTGCTCTTCAATTCGCAACAACTGGTTATATTTTGCCATTCGATCGGAACGTGAGGCAGAACCTGTTTTGATCTGACCACATGTTAAAGCAACAGCCAGATCAGCAATAGTAGCATCTTCAGTTTCTCCTGAACGATGACTCATCACAGAAGTATATGAATTTACATGTGCAAGCTGAACCGCATTTATTGTTTCTGTTAAAGAACCGATCTGATTCACTTTTACAAGAATTGAATTAGCTACTCCCTGATCGATTCCTTGCTGCAAGCGGTTTACATTTGTTACAAAAAGATCATCGCCCACTAACTGGACATTCTTTCCGATCTTATCACTTAATAATTTCCATCCTTTCCAGTCATCTTCAGCTAAACCATCCTCTATAGAAACAATAGGGTATTTTTTTGTCCAGTCTGCCCAGTAATCAACCATTTGAGCAGGAGTTAATTTATCTCCGCTGGATTTTTTAAAATGGTAAACATTTTCTTTTTCGATATAAAACTCAGAAGATGCAGCATCCATTGCAATAAAAATATCTTCTCCCGGTTTATATCCGGCAGCTTCAATTGCCTGAAGAACCGATTCTATTCCCTCTTCATTTGATTTAAGATTCGGAGCAAATCCCCCTTCGTCACCAACATTTGTTGAATAACCTTTAGCCTTTAATACCTTTTTCAAATGGTGAAACACTTCTGTTCCCATGCGGATAGCATCAGTAAAGCTAGATGCACCTACAGGCATTATCATGTATTCCTGGAAATCAATACTATTATCAGCATGAGAGCCTCCATTGATAATATTCATCATTGGGATTGGCAATAAGTTAGCGTTTACCCCACCGATATATCGATACAATGGCTGATGAAGCTCTTCTGCAGCTGCCTTGGCACATGCAAGAGAAACACCCAGAATAGCATTTGCCCCTAAGCTTCCTTTATTATCAGTTCCATCCAGCTCGATCATTTTCTTATCGATAGAGTTCTGGTCGAAAATATACACTCCGTTTAGCTCTTCACGGATAACGGTATTAACGTTATTTACCGCTTTAAGCACACCTTTACCCATATAAAAACCAGGATCCTCATCACGCAGCTCAACTGCTTCATGAATCCCCGTAGAAGCTCCGGATGGTACAGCTGCTCTGCCAATCACACCTTGATCCGTTACAACATCAACCTCAACAGTAGGATTTCCTCTTGAATCTAAAATCTGACGCGCTGTTACACTTGCAATAAAGCCCATAGTATATATTTTTAGTAGTTTTTCTTAAATTTTAAGCAGTCCAAAAGTAAAAATAAAACCTTAACGGAAGATTCTTTTTAAACCTTATTCTATTCTTTTACACTAAAAACACGGTAATTTTTTTGGAGATATCAACAACTGCCATTGAAAAATTAAATCACATTGCGGTAATCCCTCTATCCATAAAAACTACATTCGTTAATAAAATATTCTATGATCGCAATTATTCATTTTGGAAGTCCTAAGATACAGTCGATTGCAGATTCTGTTTCATCGTTGGGATTTTCCTATGAGATCATAAACTGGGATGAACCACACCGCATCGACAAGAAAAAAACCACTGCTTACATTCTAAGTGGCTCGCCTATCCTGATAACTAAAACAGACATTTCAGACAGAATAAAGAATTATGGATTCTTGAAAGATGTGGATGTTCCAGTGCTCGGTATTTGTTTTGGCCATCAGCTATTAGGGATCATGTATGGTTCACCTGTTTTTAAAGGTGATACACTTCAAATGAAAAAGGAAGTAATCTGTATTGAAGAGCATAATGATCTGTTTAAAGGTTTTGGTGGAAGTGTTCACATGATAGAGGATCACACTGAAGGAATTTTACTTCCATCAGATTTTATCCGACTGGCTTATTCAGAAAAATATGAAGTGGAAGCCATGAAACATAAACATAAGAAAATATATGGCGTTCAGTTTCACCCTGAAGTTTCAGAAGAAAACGGAATGAAGCTATTATCAAATTTTTGTAATCTTATTTAATATGGTTTTAAATTATATCTGGATCGCCTTTTTTGTAATTGCCTTTGTAGTTGCGCTATTCAAACTTATATTTTTAGGTGACACTCAGATATTTTCTACTATAATAACAGGCAGCTTTGATTCTGCAAAAACAGCTTTTGAGATCTCTATCGGATTAACCGGAATGATGGCTTTTTGGCTGGGTATAATGAAAATAGCTGAAGAAGCCGGGGCAATAAGAGTTCTTTCCAGAATAGTTTCTCCATTTTTCACTCGTGTTTTCCCGGGCATCCCAAAAGATCATCCGGCATCCGGACATATCCTGATGAATTTCTCGGCAAATATGCTCGGACTTGGAAATGCTGCGACTCCCCTTGGACTGAAAGCAATGAACAGCATGCAGGAACTGAACCCTCACAAAGACACTGCATCCAACTCTCAGATAATGTTCCTGGTGCTGAATACAGCAGGATTAACACTTATCCCTGTTAGTGTAATGGTTTACAGAGCACAGCAGGGTGCTGTAAATCCTTCTGATGTTTTTATCCCTATCCTTCTTGCAACTTTTGCAGGAACATTGGCCGGCTTTCTATCGGTAGCTATATATCAGAAAATAAATCTTCTTGACCGATTACTTTTGACCTGTGTAATTGGCTTCAGTCTATTTGTTGCATGTATCACATGGTTCTTCAGTACTCTTCCTCAATCCCAGATCGCAACAATATCAACAGTAGCCGGAAGCCTGATAATATTTTCAATTATAGTTTTGTTTCTTATAGGTGGTTTTATAAAAAAAATAAATGTTTATGAGACGTTCATTGAAGGAGCAAAAGATGGTTTTAATGTCGCGATAAAAGTGATCCCCTATCTTGTTGCTATCCTGGTAGGTGTAGCTGTTTTCAGAGCATCCGGAGCAATGGATTTTATCGTTGGCGGTATTTCCATTTGCATTGCGGCAACGGGGCTGAATACAGATTTTGTTCCTGCTTTACCCACTGCTTTTATGAAATCACTAAGCGGAAGCGGAGCTAATGGTTTAATGATAGACGTAATGAAACAAAACGGTGCCGATTCATTTGTAGGAAAACTTGTTTGTACCATGCAGGGAGCAACCGACACAACTTTTTATATTCTGGCTGTTTATTTTGGATCAGTAGGAATTAAGAAAACACGTTACGCATTAACATGCGGATTAATAGCAGATTTCTTCGGAATGATAGCTGCTATTTTTATTTGCTATTTATTTTTTCATTAATTTTTTTCCAAATTTTTCTCTGAGAAAATACATTCCTGAGGCGGAAAGAATGGCAATATAAGGCATAACCGGAACCCTAAAACGTGATTCTGCTATTGAAGGCATTGTGAGATTTGCGAAACAAAAGACCAGGTGTAGTAACAATAAAAAATAAAACATTTTTCCTCCCTGCTTTAAATAAACAGCTCCAAATAGTATTGCCAGATACAGAACCGCAAGCAGTATCAGCTGAAAAATTACAAGGGTTATTGTGAGCTTACTGTTATGTTCAAACAGATATTTGAAGATCGGATAATCTTTAGGGATTGTATTGTAGTTAGTTCCCCAGTTTCCCAGTTGAATATCAATATAAGCCCTGCAAGGTTTAATAAAAAAATAAAAATTTTGCTTCAGAAGATGTTCCAATAGTATTCCCGGATTTTCTAATGCTATATTTATTGCATCGCGTTCAATGAACTTTGCATATTCATACGGCTGTTTATTGGCATCCCCTTTAAAAGCCTTAAATGTTTTCCATCTTAAGATACTTTGTGACTCCGGCAAAGAACGATTATGCAGCTTTGCATATACTGCAGCCGCCTGGTAATTCTGCATATTATGTTCCCTGATAACACTCAAAAAATAATGATCAAAAGTTACTTTATTCCTTATAAGCCAAGGGGAAATAGTTAGAAAGACAGTGACAGAAAAAATCAACAGAGGACGTATAATTTTATGGAACTGCTTTCTTTCTGAAATCAATAAAAAAAACGAGAATAAAAATGGAATAAAAAAACCAATCGGCCTGCACAGGATTGCTGCACCACAGAAAAGCGCTGATAAAAACAGTTGCTTGAGATTTTTGGTTTGGACAAACCGGATGAAAGTATAAGTGCTTACAATTAAAACAAAAGTGAATAATGTTTCTGTTAGTACTAACGTATTCATTACTATAGAAGGAATATCAATTGCAATTATAAATGCGGAAACACAGGAAATATATCTTGATGCAGTTATTGCAATAGATATTTTAAATGTGAAATAACAAGTAAGAACTGCAAGAATTACCTGAGCAAGGATTATTGAAATGCCTTCCGTACCAATAGACTCAGACATGATTATAAAAAAAGGATAGAGAGGAGTTCTGTAATAATCCGGTTCTAATGGAAGCTGATAACTTTGACTGAATACTCCATACTCTCTAAGATTAAAAGCGATCTGCCAGTATCCATAAGAATCAAAAACATAGATCCCATCGGGATTTCTTAAGAATACAAAACCAAAATATATAAGTCTTATAAGAAATGCGCTGCAGAGAATAATTAAAAGAGGGAACTTCCTAAAGAATTTATACAGCATTATTTATGCAGATAGTTTAAGAATCTGAACGTTTAGCTTTGCGTAGATAAAGGACATCGCCTGGCTTAGGCTCTTCGCCAAGCTTCATATTGTTTTTCTTATATAACTTTTTCAGCTTGATACCGTGCAGCTGTGAGATAGATCTCATAGATTCACCACGTTTAACAGTATGAAAGGGTTCTTTCGCGCGATTGCGTTTAGGCTGTAAATAAAGCTTTTGTCCGGCTATTAATTTAGCATCCGGTTCAAGGTCATTGAATTTATAAAGCTGCCAAAGATCTTTATCTGTATCGTGAGCTATTTTATAAAATGAATCACCCGGCTTGACAATAATATATTTGATCAGATGAAATCTAAGAATTTCTCTTGCCTCAAATTTATCAGGTGTAGAAGGCTTTTCAGCAGATGCAATGATACTCGGTACTCCTTCAAGAATATCATACTGATAAAGCTTATGCGTTTCAATAATTTCGATCAGGCGTCTGGTATATTTAGGATCGGTAGCATAACCGCAGGTTTTTAATCCTTCTGCCCACCCCTTGTAATCATTGTGTTTTAACTCGAACAAGGAGGCGTAACGAGGACGATTTTTTAAGAATTTAGAGTGATCCGTATATGAATCAAGAACAGAAGGATATTTTCTAAAACATTCATCCTTGGCATCATCATCTTTTATATAAGTTGGCCCATTCCAACCTACATGACATTTTATCCCGAAATGATTATTTGCATAAACAGCAAGATCGCTGTTACCATTCCCGCTTTCCAGCATTCCCTGAGCGAGAGTAATGCTTGCAGGAATACCATACATGAGCATTTCCTTTATAGCTTCATCCTTATAACTTGCAATATACTTTTCAGACGTCATTTTCTGCTCTGCAGGCTGTGCAAAAGAAAAGACACTTAGAAGGATAAATAATAAAGAAAAATGAAAGTTCTGTTTCATTATAACAAACATACCGAATAATTATACGGAACTGTCAACAAAACAGTTCGAATTCCTAACAATATGATGTTCATTTACCAACAGGAATAAGCCAGACAAGACCTGTTCAATGATTGAATCCCGCATTACCCTGAATTCCTCCGGTATGAATTGCCACAATGGTTTGTCCCTTTTTAAAATATTTTTTTTTAATCAGATCATAGATACCATACATCATTTTGCCTGTGTAAATAAAATCCAAGGGAATATTGTGTTTTTTCTCAAAATCAGAAATAAAACCGATCAGTTCAGGACTGCGTTTTGCATAGCCTCCGCAGTGATAATCTTCATTCATTTCCCAATTGCCATTATCGGAATAGTCGATTTTTTTTAACCAGCTTTCAACCTCCCCTTTCAGATAATTTTTTCCTTTCAATACCTGAAAGCCCAAGGCAGACTGATCCTTTTTTAAGGAGAGAATGATTCCGCTAAATGTGGTCCCGGTGCCGCAAGGACAACAAACTACATCAAAGGGGATTTTAATATGATCAGTGATCTCTTTACATCCTTTTATACCTAATTCATTTGAACCTCCTTCAGGAATAATAAAGGAATTTGTGAATTGGAGAATTTGTGAATTGGAGAATTGCAAATTAGATAAAAAATCAGGGCTATCTTTCAATCCATAACTTTCCCTTGAAACGTAATATAACTCCATGCCCTGCTCCTGTGCAAATTTCAATGTAGGATTAAGTTCCTCTGTTTTTTCGCCCCGGATAATACCAATTGTTTTAAAACCATATTTATTTCCTGCTGCAGCAGTGGCGGCAATATGATTAGAGAAAGCTCCTCCAAAAGTCAGAATACTTTCCTTATTTTCTTTTGCAGCTTTTTCAAGATTATATTTCAGCTTGAACAATTTATTTCCGCTAATAAAAGGATCATTAAGATCTGTTCTGAGAATATAAAGTTTTACTTCATGATTTTCAGTGATTTCATCTTTAATCTGCACTAACGGAATATCAAAAGAATGACCCTGCATTCCGTAAAAATATTAAATTTGCAGGACAATGGACGGTTTTTTCAAACGCAGCAATCTCGAACCTGATGAATATTATTACAATGAGGACGGTTATATCGTTTTCACTGAAAAATATTTGTTAAAAAGAGGATATTGTTGTCAGAACGGATGCAAACATTGTCCGTATGGTTTTGATAAAAGCAAGGGTAGGATAGAGAAGAAAAAATAGGCAATAAATCAGTTGGCAATTATTCAGTAGGCAGTTGACAAAAATTGGGTTATTCGCTTCGTTCAGGATAAATCGATTAAAAAATAAAATAGAAATGCATTGCGCTCTTCGTGTCTTTGCGAGAAAAAACAAATATGAACTTTAAATCACAGATCTTACAAGGCATACCTGATGAACTTCCAGCTGCAAAGCCATATGATGCAAACATTAACCATGCACCAAAGAGAAAGGACATTCTCAATAAAGAAGAAAAGAAATTAGCAATCAGAAATGCTTTACGCTATTTCGATAAAAAACATCATTCAATTCTGTCTAAAGAATTTGCAAATGAATTAAAAGAGTACGGTCGTATCTACATGTATCGTTTCCGTCCTGATTATAAAATTCATGCAAGACACATCAATGAATATCCACATAAATCTGCACAAGCGGCAGCTATAATGATGATGCTGCAGAACAATCTTGATTACGCAGTTGCACAACATCCGCATGAGCTGATCACGTATGGAGGAAATGGAGCAGTTTTTCAGAACTGGGCGCAATACCTCTTAACAATGAAGTACCTGGCTGAAATGACAAACGAACAAACGCTTGTTATGTATTCCGGCCACCCAATGGGATTATTTCCTTCACATACCGATGCTCCGCGAGTTGTAATTACCAATGGTATGATGATCCCGAATTATAGCAAACCGGATGACTGGGAAAAATTCAATGCATTGGGTGTAACACAATACGGGCAAATGACTGCCGGTTCATATATGTATATCGGACCACAGGGTATTGTTCACGGAACCACAATAACCGTAATGAATGCTGCGAGAAAAATTTCAACAAGTGAAGAAGATCGTAAAGGCAAATTATTTGTTACGTGCGGACTTGGAGGAATGAGTGGCGCGCAGCCAAAGGCTGGTAAAATATCCGGACTGGTAACTGTGGTTGCGGAGATCAATGCAAAAGCAACAAAAACAAGACATTCACAAGGTTGGGTGGATGAAGTGTATGAAGATCTCGATCAGCTTATTGAGAGAATAAAAAAAGCAACATCTTCGAAAGAAGCAATTTCATTGGCTTACCAGGGAAATGTTGTTGATCTGTGGGAAAGACTCGTGAAAGAAAATATAAAAGTTGATATTGGAACAGATCAAACTTCACTTCACAATCCATGGGCTGGCGGTTATTATCCTGCCGGTTTATCATACGAGCAATCGAATGAAATGATGGCAAAGGATCCGGTTCAATTTAAAAAAGAAGTTCAGAAAACATTGATACGTCACGCAAATGCTGTTAATCTTTTAGCAGACAAAGGAATGTACTTCTTTGATTATGGAAATGCTTTTCTTCTTGAGGCCACGCGTGCCGGAGCTGATATCGTTAACCCTGATGGGACCTTTATTTACAAATCATATGTTCAGGATATTCTCGGTCCTATGTGTTTTGATTATGGATTCGGTCCTTTCAGATGGGTTTGTTCATCATGTGATCCGAAAGATCTGGCAACAACAGATCAACTTGCATTGGAAGTTCTGGAAGAAATGTACAAATCAGCTCCAAAAGAAATAAAGCAACAATTGAGTGACAACATTGTTTGGATAAAAGATGCAATGCAGAATAACCTGGTTGTCGGTTCCCAGGCACGCATACTTTATGCGGACTCTGAAGCACGAATTAAAATTGCTGAATCATTCAATAATGCTATTAAATCAGGTAAGCTTTCTGCTCCAGTTGTTCTTGGACGCGATCATCATGATGTATCCGGAACAGATTCACCTTATCGCGAAACCTCCAATATCTATGATGGTTCGAGCTTCACCGCAGATATGGCTGTACAGAATTTTGTTGGTGACGGATTTCGCGGAGCTACCTGGATCTCATTGCATAATGGCGGTGGCGTTGGCTGGGGAGAAGTAATTAACGGAGGTTTCGGAATGGTGCTTGACGGAACAGAAGACAGCGATAGAAGATTAAAATCGATGCTTTTCTGGGATGTTAACAATGGTATTGCCAGAAGAAGCTGGGCAAGAAATGAAGAAGCTCAATTCGCGATCAAACGTGAGATGGAACGGAGCCCGAATCTGAGAGTAACATTGCCGAATATTGTTGATGATAGTTTACTAAACGATCTTTTTTAATGAAGGTCAGCGGATTCACTATTGCACGAAATGTAATTAAATACGATTATCCAATCGTTGAAGCGATCAATTCAATTCTGCCGATCTGTGATGAAGTAATAGTTGCAGTTGGTAAATCAGAAGACGATACCCTTAATCTTATTCAATCCATTAACTCCCCTAAAATAAAGGTCATTGAAACGGTTTGGGATGAAAGTCTGCGTGAAGGAGGCAGAGTACTTGCAGATGAGACCAACAAAGCGTTTACAGCAACTGACCCCCAAAGCGACTGGTGTTTCTATATACAAGGAGATGAAGTAATCCATGAAAAATATTTACCTGTGATCAAAGCTGCGATGCAGGAATACAAGAACAATAAAAATGTTGATGGCCTGCTTTTTAACTACACACACTTTTATGGATCTTATGACTTTGTAGGTGATTCAAGAATGTGGTACAGGAAAGAAATACGGATTATAAAAAATGATAAGAACATCACATCTTACAGAGATGCCCAAGGCTTCAGAAAAAACGGGAACAAATTAAACGTGAAGCAAATTGATGCTTCTGTATATCATTACGGCTGGGTAAAAAATCCGGCCGCACAGCAGGCTAAACAGCAAAGCTTCAACAAGCTCTGGCATGATGATGAATGGATGAAAAAGAATGTTCCTGATGTAAATGAATTTGATTATTCCCAAATAGATTCAGTTGCAAAGTTTAAAGGAACACATCCTCAGATCATGCAATCCCGCATAAGTAAAATGAACTGGAAATTTTCATTCGATCCTACAAAAAAGAAGATGTCGGTCAAAAAAAGAATTCTTTATTTTATTGAAAAGACCTTCGGTTGGAAGATCGGTGAGTATAAAAATTATAAGGTTATTTGATTATGAAAACATTTTCTTGGTTCTATCTTTTTCTATTTCTGTTATTTGCTTCCTGCACTTCAGACACGAAAAAATCAGTTGAACAAACTGCTGTTGAAACAGAACAAACCTCTTCGTTCGAAACCTTTCCAACCGGAACAGTTATAGATAAAGTTATATGCAAATCTGATACATCATTGAGTTATGCGATGTATCTTCCCAAAGGATATGATTCAAAAAAGGCTTATCCTGTAATCTACGCATTCGATCCTCATAAAACGGGTAAACTTCCTGTGGTTTTGTACAAAGATCTTTCAGAGAAATATGGTTACATAATTATAGGTTCAAATAATTCTGAGAACGGGCTTGACTTTAAACAGGTTCAGAAAATGGCTAATGTAATGTTCAGCGATTCAAAGAAGCGCTTAAATGTAGATGCTGAGCGAATTTATCTAATGGGATTTTCAGGCGGTGCGAGAGTTGCTCACGGTATCACTTTACTAAATCATGATATTAAGGGTGTAATCTGTTGCGGTGCAGCGAATCCTGCAATTAATGCAGGTGAAGCGAGGAACAATTATACCTTTTTTGGTATTGCAGGTCTTGATGATTTCAATTATACTGAAATGAAAAAATATGACCTTGTAGAACTTTCTGCCAGAAAATTAAAACATTATTTCATTTCATTTGATGGCAAACATGAATGGCCAGCCACAGAAATTATGCAAGAGGCCTTTAAGTGGCAGGATCTGAATGAAAAGAGAAAAGATCCCACTGCGAAGAATGATCCTTTAGTAACGAAGGAATTAGCTGAAGAGAAACAAAAATTAGAAGAGTTAATTAATAAAAACAACGATTACGAAGCTTATCTGCTTTGTAAAAAAGTGATCAATTATTATGATCAGCTCGGTGATCTTTCCTTCTTCTTTTCAACTTACAGCAAACTTAAGACAAGTGAAGAAATTAACGTTCAGCTTAAATTAGTAGAAAGTGAGATAGCAAAAGAGGAAAAAACAAGACAACAATACATTGGGTATCTTCAAAACAATGACCTTAACTGGTGGAAGAAAGAAATCGCTTCTATAAACAGATCTATAAAAGGTAAGGACGCTAATGAAACACAGATCAAAAAACGACTATTGAGTTATCTTAGCCTTGTGTGTTATATGCAAACCATCAACGCGCTAAAACAAAATAATTTAAGTGCTGCTGAACATTTTGCAAATCTTTATATTCTGGTTGATCCCGAAAATAAAGAAGCAAAGCGTTTAATAGAAGAGATAAATATCAGAACATTAAAATAAATTGAGATTTTAATCCCAACCCGATGCAAGCACATCCACAAGATGCATCATCTTAATATTCTTTCCCTGCTTTTTTGCATAACCATCCATGTGCATTAAACATGAAACATCAGTAGAGATAACGTATTCGGCTCCGGTGGCAATGGCATTGTCAACTTTTTTTTCACCCATACCAACTGCAATAGGTTCAAACTTAACTGAAAAACTTCCCCCAAATCCGCAGCAGGTTTCTACATCATTCATTTCCCGCAATTCCAGGCCACGCACTTTTTCCAGCAATAATCGAGGTTCACGCTTGATACCGTATTCACGCAACGCAGCGCATGAATCATGATAAGTAGCAACACCTTCCAGCTTTGCACCAAGATCAGTTATTTTCAATACGTTCACAAGAAAGTCTGAGAATTCGAACATATTCTTCTGGATCTGCTTATACTCATTGTGCAGAACAGAATTATGAAACATTTCAGGATAGTAATTCTTCACAAAACCCGAACAGGATGCAGAAGGTGTAATTATATAACGGTCGTTCTGAAACTCGCGAATGAACTTCTCTCCTACTTCTTTACACTCATCTCTGTATCCGGCATTAAATGCTGGTTGTCCACAGCAGGTCTGTTCCGGATTATAATTAACACCGCAACCTAAGCGCTCCAGAATTTTAACCATATTGGAGGCCGTGTCAGGATAGATCTGATCAATAAAACAAGGAATAAAAATATCTACAATCATTTTGTACGGATAACGAATAAAAAAAACGAATTTACGAATCTGAAAGCCACAGAAAACAATTACTTAACTCTTTATTTCTTTCATTCTAAACAGCAGGAAAAATCCAAGAATAAAAAATGAAATCAGAGCAACAATTGGTGTTCTCATAGTAGCACTGCATTCGTTAATGATCCCAAAGGTTAGCATTCCTAAAACAATACTTAGCTTTTCACAAACATCATAAAAGCTGAAATAAGAAGCATTGTCTTTTGTTTCCGGAAGCATTTTAGAATATGTTGAACGGGATAATGACTGAATACCACCCATTACCAAACCAACACATGCTGCAACAATATAAAAATGAACAGCAGTGTGAACTAAAAAAAAAGTACACAGACAAATAAGCGCCCAGATTAGAGTTGCGATTTTAAGAGCTGACAAATTTCCCAGCTTACGTGATATAAAGGAAAATAAGTAGGCACCGGCCATTGCAACAAACTGTATTATAAGTATTGTTGTTATCAATTGTCCTGATTCCATTTTTATTTCATCAGAACCAAAATGGTTTGCAACAAGCATTACTGTCTGCACACCCATGCTGTAAATGAAAAAAGCCGGTAAAAAACGAACAAGCTGTTTATTATGTTTTAATTCAGACCAAACCTTTTTAAGCTCTTTAAAGCCATGAGTTAACAAATGCTTAGGCGATTTTTTTTCCTTATTAGTTCCCGCGCCTTTTGGCAAATGATAAAATGTTATCTGTGAAAAACCGAACCACCACAATCCAACCATTACGAATGATATTCGCGTAGCATGGCCCACATCCGGTGTTACACCATCTTCTTTGAGCCATCCAAACCATTCAGGATGAAGAACCATAATCAGATTTATGATCAGCAGAACAGAGCTGCCGACATAACCCATTGCAAAACCGCGGGCACTTATTTTATCCTGCATTTCTACAGGTGCAATTTCAGGCAGATAAGAATTATAAAACACTAAACTTCCGGCATATCCTACACAAGCGAGCACTGCTAAAATAATTCCGAGATAAAGATTATCCCTGTCGAAAAAATACATCAATGAGCACGAAGCCGCACCCAAATAGCAAAAGAACTGCATGAATCTTTTCTTATTGCCGCCATAATCCGCAACTCCTGAAAGAAGTGGTGAAAGAAAAGCAACAACAAGAAAAGCAAAAGCTATTGCAAAATCGTAAAGTGAAGTATTCTTAATTTCTGTTCCTAGGAAAGAAACAATATTGGAAGTAATATTACCATCAGCATCCTTGGTAACAGTCTGAGCCTTGTAATAAATAGGAAAAATGGTAGCGGTTATAACAAGATTATAAACAGAATTTGCGAGATCATAAGTTGCCCAGGCATTGATCACTTTTTTATTCCCTTTTATAACATTCACCATTTCGGATATTTTAGAAAGCTTGTATTCTGAATGCAAATTTATTCTTTTATTACTATAAACTCTACTCTATTATTCTTTGCTTTGTTTTCTTCTGTATCATTAGGCGCAATGGGTTTTGAAGCACCCACACCCTTAAATGTCATGGGGTTTATAACTTGTTCTGACTTAAAATATTCATAAATAGCTTTTGCCCGTTCTTTCGATAATTTTTTATTCGCTGATTCCGTTCCAGAATTATCCGTGTGACCTACAATTTCAATTTCCATGAATGGATGTTCATTCAAAACATTTACAACCAGATCAAGATATTTATAAGAAGAATTAAGAAGGCTTGCTGTGCCCTTTTCAAATTTGATTTTCTGGATCTCCACTCCTTGCCCGATTGTATATGTTCCGGGATAGATAGGAAGCGGTTCTCTTTCCTTCCTGAATGCAACACTGTCAAAAGGTGTTTTCTTTTTCCTCAATGAGATATCATCAAGATAATAATAAGCTTCTTTGAATTCAAAAAGACTCCATTTGTTCTTCTTCACAAAATCATCTTTCATCTTGGTTCTGAAATTTCCGATAATCACATACTTCTCACCACCATGCGCTTTATAATCTCCCTGGATCAGGATCCACCCGAATGTGCCGGCTATGCCTTTATTATAAGTGGTATCAACCAATCCGTCTTCATCGAAGACCATTCCTACCTTAAACTCATAATCCGAAAAATAGGCTCCAAGTTGTTTTACTGTAACTGTAACATTATTAAACTCAAGTAACCTGATATACATCTTGAAATGATACACCTGTCCCCTTTCAAGAGGTTCCAACAACTTCACATGCATGTATTCTTTATAGTCGGATTGAAATCGCAGCCCTGCATAAGCTGTTCCGGTGCGTGCCCCTTTATATTTGGAAGTGTCCCGCTTATCCGGTTTTATGTAATAATCAACTGTGCCAACACCTTTCCAGGGAATTGCCGTTTTAATATCAGTTCCCTTTCCCTTACGTTCTTCAAAGCTGGGATTAGGAATAAGATTCTTTTTGGTCTGAGAAAAGGATAAAAAATGAAAGAAGAGAGCTGTCAAAACCAGAAAAGCTTTGAAAGAATTGAATTTGATATGGGAGATATCTTTCTTCATTTTTATTAACAGCACAAGGTCCTCAAGCTTCGTAAGGCTCAGTAGAAGCGCGCTCAGACAGAACACGCTTTTATTTTTTAAAACCTGAACTCCTTCACAGTGTCAACAAAACATTTCACTTTATCTTTATCAAGATCCGGATACAAGCCATGCCCAAGGTTTGCAATATGTCTGTCAGGACCAAAAGCTTTCAGCATTTTTATCGCCTCTTTTTTTATAACGTCATAATCAGCATAAAGTAAACAAGGATCAATATTTCCCTGTAAAGTTTTATCCGGACCTATCATTGAACGGGATTCGGCAATATCCATTGTCCAGTCCAGGCCGATAGTATCACAATTTAATTTACCCATTTCCACTCTGGCGAAATGTGCATCCTTTGCAAAAACAGTGAAAGGCACTTCAGTTATCGCATCACAGATCTGGGAAATATATTTCAAAGAAAACTCACGGTATTGCTCCGGTGAAAGTATTCCTGCCCAGCTGTCGAAAAGCTGCAGCATATCAGCTCCTGCAACAATCTGGCCTTTCAGATAATTTATAGTGCTGTCTGTAATTTTTTGTAATAATTTGTGAGATAAGGCTGGTTCAGTGTAAAGGAACTTTTTGGCTTTTGAGAAAGTCTTGCTGCCGCTACCTTCGATCATATATGCGAAAATCGTCCAGGGAGCGCCTGCAAAACCGATCAAAGGAACACGACCCTTCAACTCTTTTTTTGTAAGCTTTAAGGCATTCATTACATAGTTAAGATCTTCAGGCTGTGCAACTCTCAGCTGATCAATGTCATTTGATGTTTTTATAGTTTTTTCAAACCAGGGACCTTTGGCTTCCACCATTTGATATGGTAAACCCATCGCTTCAGGAATCACCAGGATATCAGAAAATATGATGGCTGCGTCAACGCCTAAAATATCAACCGGTTGGATCGTAACTTCACATGCAAATTCAGGAGTTTCCACAAGTTCTTTAAATCCGCCCATTTTAGCTCGAACGGCACGATACTCAGGTAGGATTCTTCCCGCCTGACGCATAAGCCATACAGGTGTTCTTTCAACCTTCTCTCCTCTTGCGGCCCTTAATATCAAATCATTTTTAATAGTCATATTTCAAATTTAGTCATTATAATAATTATTGAACTTTATGAACTTAACGTTCCTGCCCGAATTGCCCGTAAAAATAACAAATACAGCCATATCCTGGGATTATTTAGTTGGTTTTATCGTTATTTTTGAAGAAATAAGATTTTATGAAATCGAAGGAAAATATTCAAATAGCTAAAGACTGGTTCGATGCTTTTAACACACATGATCTTGAAGCGTTACTAAGATTATATAGTGATGAAGCGAAACATTTCAGTCCCAAGCTTAAGATCCGTAAGCCGGAAACCAATGGTTATGTTCAGGGCACGAATGCTTTACGTGAATGGTGGAAAGAAGCATTCGAACGTTTGCCAAGTCTTAATTACAATTATACTTCCTTAACGGCTGATGATGAGCGGGTGTTCATGGAATACATTAGAAAAGTAGATGGAGAAGAAGATATGCTTGTGGCGGAAGTCCTTGAAATAACAGAAGGAGTGATTGTTGCCTCAAGAGTATATCATGGATAATAAAACAAAAAGTATTATTCTATCGATACCGCATTTCCATTGAATTCTACTTTAAAACCAATCCGAATTTTATTCCTTTTTCTAAGTTCTGTTTCATCATTCACTTTAACCAGTCCCTGATCGATCACATTATTTGCATCCGCGCCATTTTCAACCCAGCCAAGTGCTTTTAATAATTGATTTAACTGGATGTGATCATCTTTTATTTTGAATGTTTCCATTCCGTAAAGTTAATACAATCCTTATCTTTGTATTATGAATTTTGATGAACAATTTAAAAGTCTTTATGACAAACTTAAAGAATCAAGCGGAGGAAAATATATGAGCATAACAGTAAAAGAGGTTATGCTTAGCCCTGAAGCGGTAATTGAAAAATACCGGGAGATGAGCACCATTGAAGGGGTTATGTCGATATAACCTACTTAATTATTTCAACAAGATTTTTTTTAATAGTTGCCGCTATCTCATCCGTAGGAAGATCATTCTGTTCGTGTCCGAACGGATCTTCAATTTCTTCTGCGATAAGCTCCAGACTTGCAAAGGCATAAAACACAAACAGAACAATCGGAATTGTTGCCCATTTAAGATCATGAATTAATCCGAGAGGCAATGTTATCACATACAGAAAGATCATTCTTTTAATAAATGAACTGTACGAATAAGGAATCGGTGTTTTTTTGATCCGCTCACAAGCGCCAACCATATTAGTAAACGAACGGAGTTCATCATTTATAATGATCAGTTTTTCTTCTGATATTATTTTTTCTCTAACCAGCCTTTCTGAATCAATGAATAATTGTCCTGCAATGCGATTTGGAACATGATTAAATTCTTTTAATGCTGAAAGACGTAACTCAGGATGTTCTTCCAATTGCTCATGGATAAAACCGCCTCTTAAATGTTCCTTTACAGCAAAAGCATAGTTTGAGATATGGATCCTGAAATTATTTTTTAATTCTTTATGTGCTTCAGGAATGAATGCATTGTATTTCATCATAAGATTCCGGCTGTTATTCACAAGATCTCCAAACAATCTCCTGCCTTCCCACCATCTGTCATAAGCAGTATTTGTTCTGAACACAAGTAAGAGTGAGATCACAAAGCCCAGAAGAGAATGCATTACAGTGGTACTTCTGAAAGCCACTATTTTTAGCTCAAGATCGAGATAGCAGAGAAAGGCAGACAAAAGAATAAGTCCGCCCATACCCGGCAGAAGTTGTCTGAAAGAATCTGATTTATGAAAAGAGAAAATGAGAGAAAACCAATGTTTAGGATTGTATGCCTTCATACGTATTTCTTAAAAAAAACCCGTTCTGTTTGTCAGAACGGGTTTTCATAATTGGTTAAATTAATTACGCTTTAACACTTGCACGAATAATGTTCAAGGCACCACCGGCTTTGAACCATTCGATCTGTTGTTCATTGTATGTATGGTTAGCTTTTATTTCATCTGTAGTTCCATCAGCATGATGAAGAACAATTGTTAAAGGAACATTAGGAGCGAATGAAATCAAACCATTGATATCGATCACATCGTCTTCATGGATCTTTTCGTAATCAGCTTTATCCATAAAAGTTAAACCAAGCATACCTTGTTTCTTAAGGTTTGTTTCGTGAATACGAGCAAATGATTTAACAAGAACCGCACGAACACCTAAATGGCGGGGTTCCATTGCAGCATGTTCACGTGAAGAACCTTCACCATAATTCTCATCACCCACTACTATACTGCCGATACCATGTGCTTTGTAGTCTCTTTGTACTTTTGGTACAGCCTCATAATTACCGGTAAGCTGATTCTTAACATTATCGGTTTTTTCATTGAAATAATTCACTGCACCTATCAACATATTATTAGAGATGTTGTCAAGATGACCGCGGTATTTCAACCATGGTCCGGCCATAGAAATATGATCTGTAGTACACTTACCTTTTGCTTTGATCAATAATCTTAACCCTTTAAGATCCATACCTTCCCATGCTGAGAAAGGATCTAAAAGCTGTAAACGGTCGCTTGTAGGAGAAACCGCAACAACAACCTTACTTCCATCAGCAGCAGGAGCCTGGTAACCTGCATCTTCAACAGCGAAACCATTTGGAGGTAATTCATATCCTGTTGGAGGATCTAATTTTACCTGCTCACCCTTTTCATTTGTTAAGAAATCGGTAAGAGGATTGAAAGTAAGATCACCGGCAATTGCCATAGCTGTAACTATTTCAGGAGATGCTACGAATGCATAAGTATTCGGATTTCCATCAGCACGCTTTGCGAAATTTCTGTTGAATGAATGTATGATAGTATTTTTTTCCTGCTTTTCTGCACCCATTCTATCCCACATTCCGATACAAGGACCGCAGGCATTGGTAAATACTTTAGCACCGATCTGATCGAATACATCAAGGAATCCGTCACGTTTGATAGTGAAGCGGATCTGTTCAGAACCCGGATTGATAAGATATTCAGATTTAGATTTAAGATTTTTAGAAGCAACCTGTTTTGCCAGGCTGACAGCGCGGGAGATATCTTCGTAAGATGAATTTGTACAAGAACCTAAAAGACCAACAGAAATTTTCAATGGCCAGCCATTCTTGATCGCTTCTTCTTTTAATTTAGAGATAGGAGTTGCAAGATCCGGAGTGAAAGGACCGTTAACATGCGGCTCAAGCTCAGATAAATTGATCTCGATCACCTGGTCGAAATATTTTTCAGGATCCTCGTAAACTTCTTTATCAGCAGTTAAATGTTCCTTTACTTTGTTTGCAAGTTCAGCAACATCTGCTCTTCCTGTAGCTTTTAAATAACGCTCCATGGATTCATCGTAACCAAAAGTAGAAGTGGTAGCACCAACCTCAGCCCCCATGTTACAAATAGTTCCTTTACCTGTACAGCTCATTGAAGTGGCGCCTTCTCCGAAATATTCAACAATAGCACCTGTTCCTCCTTTTACAGTAAGAATTCCTGCTACTTTTAAGATAACATCTTTAGGAGCAGTCCAGCCATTGAGCTTACCTGTTAATTTAACACCTATAAGTTTTGGAAATTTAAGTTCCCATGCTAATCCCGCCATAACATCACAAGCATCAGCACCACCAACTCCGATTGCGATCATACCTAATCCGCCTGCATTCACTGTATGTGAATCGGTACCGATCATTAATCCTCCCGGAAATGCATAATTTTCTAAAACAACCTGATGAATGATACCAGCACCCGGCTTCCAGAAACCAATTCCATATTTATTTGAAACAGAACCAAGGAAATCAAAAACTTCCTTACTTTCTTTTGTAGCGAATTCAAGATCTTTTGCAGCGCCTTCTTTAGCTGTAATAAGGTGATCACAATGTACTGTTGAAGGAACAGCTACCTTCGGACGGCCAGCTTGCATGAATTGAAGCAAAGCCATTTGAGCTGTTGCATCCTGCATAGCAACTCTGTCCGGTGCAAAATCAACATATGATTTACCTCTTCCAAAATTGTCCGGTTTCTGATCTGCATGCAGGTGAGCATAAAGGATCTTTTCAGTAAGTGTTAAAGGTTTACCAACAAGTTTTCTTGCCGCTGCAACTTTTGCCGGAAGT
>JAJTCJ010000046.1 GCA_021323165.1 Bacteroidota bacterium
CCCATCTTTTCTGCATCCACATACATGGAACGGAATTTATGGATCATGAATGGTTTGCCGTGCCAGCCGATACGTTCATGACTGTAAAAAACAGGTCCTCTTGAATTCAGCTTTACTGCAATAGCAACAATCAGATAAACCCAACCGAAAAAAGATAATACGAATGCTGAAACAGTGATATCAAATAATCGCTTTACAGATTGCTCCCATGCAGGCATTATCTCCCGTGAGATCTCGATAAGTGCAGCACCGAAAATGGATGTCATTTTAACGGAGCCGGAAAGAATATCATACATATCCGGGATCACTTTAATGATAAGATCTCCGTTATCCAATTCATTTACGATCTTCCCGATATTATCATGCTCTGATGATTCGATCGCAATGATAACCTCCTCAACTTTATGTTCTTCAATAAGTTTTTTAAGTTCATTCAATTCACCAAGATGTGGGATGTTCTTGATCAGCTCCTGGGAATAGCCATTTTTGTTATCAACGTGAACAAAGCCCACGAATCTATTGCCTGATGATTTAACCTGGCTCTGCATCTCATTGTAAAGATTCAATGCATTCTTATTGCTACCAACAAGGATGGTGTTAAAACCCATGATACGATTGTGTATCCTGTGGTTGGTGATGCTGGAAAGAATAAATCTGAAAATGGAAGTAAAACCAAAATGGAGAATAAATAATGTAAATACACTTTGGTAATAGCTGCGGTAAGATTGGATCTCATCATCCAGTAAAAGAAGGAAGAAGAGAATTATAACACCAATGATAGTTATCAGCAGCGTTTGACCAACTTCACGTAAACGGGATTTGCGGTAGATGTTTTTATACGTTCCTGTTAATACATAAAGAAAAAGCCAGAAAATAAGAACGATAATAAGTCCGCTGAAAAACTGTTTATCAAAAATAACCGGAATGGCAGTTCCATATTTTCCTGATTCGATGTATAATTTCCGAAAGGAGTAAAACAAGGTCCATGCAGCTGCCGCTGAAATGATATCAGCTAAAATATACTTAAGAACCTGCAGCGATTTATTCATATGTAAATATTTCTTCATTTAAGGTCATATGGTATACGCCCTTATTTTCATTCTATTTGTTTCCTTATGGAAATGGCTATTTCATAAAAGCATTTGAAGCTTAATAATGGATCAGTTTAATATTATCAAGATTTAGGTATAAATCATCACTTCCCGAAGTATTCAGCATTCCAAAAAATACTGTATAATCAGTTGATCCGGGTGAGGCTGAAATTGTAGGTGACAAATAAACATAGATCTTATTCCAGCTTTCAGAAGGATTTATATTAATTGTTTTATACTGGTAAGTGCCTGCGGGACCATGGGTAAAAAGGCCAACAACGAACTGATGATTACATCGGTAATTTAATTCAAGAAATACAGGAGAATCTCCTCGCGGAAGAAAATGAGAACCATCATACATAAATTCAAACTTAGGCTTTAAATGATCCACATATACCACTCCTGAGCCCGCTCCTTCGAAAACCTCAGGATGCGTAGTACCTGGAGTAATCCTTCGATGTTCCATGGCAGCAGCAGTCCCTGTAGCACTCGTATCCAATGTCCAGCCCGATTCTTCAAAATTTTCTTTCCAAATATTTACAGAAGCCCAGTCTATCCCCGAAACATATCTCACCACCGGACTGATATTTGTGACTTGTCCGGGAGTTAGATTGACCGTTTCGCCATAATAATCATAGAATGGATACGGAGCTCTTGTTGCAGAGATCCCATTTACTTTGATTCCGGCTTTCACCAAAAGAGAATGAGTTCCCTCCGAAAGAACAGGAAGAGTTACTGGTAATTCATAAGCACCTACCAGCTTACCGTCAATATAGACCCATGCATCGGTGATCTTGCTTGAATTTGAGCCTTCAAGAGCAGGATCAGTGACAACACTGATATTCTGAATATGTATAAAAGAGGGAACCGGTTCAGCGGGATTATAGATCTCACATGAGCTTATAAACAAAGTAATAATGATCCCGGAAAAAAATAAGTATTTATTCTTCATTATAAAACGTTTATGCCTCCTGTTCAAAGCCGGCTGTTACCTTCATTTTTTCAATGATCTTATAGGCAACATCAAGTGCTTTATATCCATCATCAATACTCACTTTCGGAGTAGTGTTGCTGATTATTGAATCAGCAAACGTTTCAAGTTCCATTTTTATTGCGTTGGTTGGAGAAATATCCGGGTTCTCGAAATAGATCTGCTTGGAACCTTTAGCACCAAGATCTATCGTAACCGCCAGAGGATCAGCTTCTCCGATAATGTTTTTAAGGCGGATCACGTCCACTTTTTTATCTAAAAAATCTATGGAAATATATGCGTCTTTCTGAAAAAAGCGGGATTTTCTCATGTTTTTCATAGAGATCCTGCTTGCTGTAAGGTTGGCCACACATCCATTATCAAATTCAACCCTTGCGTTACAGATATCCGGACTTTCACTTACAACCGCTACACCGCTTGCGCTGATTCTTTTGATATTTGACTTAACAACACTCAGAATGATATCAATATCATGGATCATAAGATCAAGAACTACAGATACATCAGTTCCGCGGGGATTGAATTGAGCCAATCGATGAGTTTCAATGAACATGGGGCTTGAGCAATAGGGTCTTCCTGCAATAAATGCCGGATTGAATCTTTCTACATGCCCTACCTGAACTTTTACATTTGCTTCTTTAGAAAGACCAATTAAGCTTTTCGCTTCTTCGATTGTATTGGTAACCGGCTTTTCAATAAAAACGTGCTTTGATTTTTTGATCGCTTTTGAAGCGCAATCGTAATGAGTGATGGTTGGAGTAACAATATCAATAGCATCCACCTGATCAAGCAGCTCATCAATTGAATTGAATTTCTTTATCCCGAATTCCTTTGCAACTGCTTCAGCATTTTCCGGATTAGGATCATAAAAACCTACAAACTCATATTTATCAATTTCTTTTAATAGTCTGATGTGTATTTTGCCCAAATGGCCGGCACCTAAAACTCCGATCTTTATCATAACCGTTTTTGATTTTGGACAAAAATACTTTTTTCCACAATAGGCTATTGAAAAATAACACTGAATTATTCAATATAGATATGTTAATTTAGCGCCACAGATCATGGAAAAAGACACATACAGGCATAAAGGATTGCGCAGACAGCTGGCAGCATTGTTAAAAGAGAAAGGGATCTCAAGTCCGGAAGTATTAAAAGCGATTGAAACAGTGCCAAGACATTTGTTCCTTAACAGCTCTTTTATTGAGCGCGCATACGAGGATATTGCGTTTCCTATAGGAGCCGGACAAACAATCTCCCGGCCGCATACAGTGGCATTTCAAACTGAGCTGCTTAAACTGAAAAGAGGAGATAAAGTATTGGAAATAGGAACAGGTTCGGGTTACCAGACTAGTGTTCTTATTGAAATGGGAGTTAAGGTTTACAGTATAGAACGTCAAAAAGCGCTATATGATGTTACAAAAACATTCCTTCCTTCAATAGGTTATTCTTCGGCCAAGTTCTTTTATGGAGATGGTTATAAAGGATTACCTGTTTTTGCTCCTTTTGATAAGATAATTATAACAGCCGGTGCACCTTCAATTCCGAATGATCTTTTGAATCAGCTTAAAGTTGGAGGAATAATGGTGATCCCATTGGGTGATACTGTTCAGACAATGACCTTGTTAAACAAGACAGGAGAGAATACTTTTGAAAAAATTGAATACGGAGAATTTAAATTTGTTCCATTACTGGAAGATAAAGAGAAAAAAAGTTTACTTGTATTTTCTTTCTTCACCGCAACTTCATTATATGCTCAGGATCTTACTTCTAAAAAGGGCGAACCTATTTTGCCTGAGGCAGAAGACTGGGCAATCAGCATGAACGCTGATCCTATACTGGAATTTATTGGTAATTCATTTAACTCTAGCACAAAGAACAAGGCTGCAAATACCAGCTGGTTAAGCTCTTCTCATACGGTTATAGGTAAAAAATTCATAAATGAAAAGTCGGCTTACCGATTTATGGTGAGGATCGGATACGTAAACCAGACTTTCAAGAATATGGTGGTTAATGATGCTGATAATGGAACAGCATTCAACTTTCCTGATAAGCAGGGGCAGGTAGAAGACAAATACAAGCATAGTGATTTCAATTTATGCATTGGTGCCGGTAAAGAGTGGAGAAGAGGCAAAACCCGCTTGCAGGGATATTACGGAGCAGATATCATGATCTGGATCGGAAGCTCAAAGGATGAATTCCACTACGGAAATACAATGTCGGCAGACAATACAATCTCCACTTCCGGGTCTTCAACAACATCCACTCCGACCACAACGGTTTGGTACACTAATCCGGATAGCGTTGGTTTTGGTATGGTTGACAGTGTTGGATCAGTAACAAGCAGAAACGTATCCTATAAACCCGGAATGACTTTCGGAATAGGGGTGAGAGGATTTATTGGAGTGGAATATTTTATTTTACCAAAGATCTCAATTGGAGCAGAATATGGTTTAGGCTTAGGATATCAAATGTCAGGTAAAGGGAAAAGCCAGGTTCAGGAACAAGGCGGAACCCCTTTGCAGGTTGCAACATTGGATTATGAGATAGCAGGATCTTCGAAGTTTGGTTTTGATACAGATATGAACCAGGGAAGAATTTTCGGATTTAATAATTCAGGAACCGGTTCATTAAAGGTTACTTTTCATTTTTAGGGGATAGATATCATCCGGTCAATCTTTTTCTCTTGAGAATTGTCATCCTGACCCGGTTCATCTTTCATTTTTAAGGGAATGTTCGGTAATTCTTATTTCCATTTAGAATTGTCATCCCGTGCCCCGACACGGGATCTTCATTAATGATGGCACCATTACACAAAACTAAGTTCTAATTACAAGATCCGAGCCTGTCCTGAGCCAAGTCGAAGGAGAGCACGGGATGACGGTAAGTTTAAAACATTTCTTCGATAGAGCATATTCAAAGCGCAGCGCCTTTCTCCGTGAAACTCCCTTATCTCCGTTTCTCTGTGTTAAAAAATCATCTCACAAACATCCAGCAAACAACAACTCCAGCTCTTCATTTGTAAGCTCTCTCCATTCACCCTCTTTAAGCTTTCCTAATTTGATGTGCATGATCCGCACACGTTGTAATTTGATAACCTGGTAATTAAAGACAGCGCACATTCTTCGTATCTGTCTGTTTAATCCCTGAGTGAGAATAATTCTGAAAACTCTTCTTGTCCCTGCTTCCGGTTTTATTTTGCAAGGTTTTGTAACAGCTTCACCCAGATCAACTCCTGTTGCCATTTGTTTTATGAACTCATTTCTCAAGGGAAGATTAAGAGTAACTATATATTCCTTTTCATGCTTAAAATCAGGATGGATGATCCTGTTTATGATCGCGGCATTATCGGTAAGCAAAATTAATCCTTCCGAGTCTTTATCCAATCGCCCTACAGGCAATAGTGTCTTTTCATGAGCAATGCTTTCAATTATGTTTCCCGGAATCTGTTCTGTGGTGCAGATCACGCCTTTCGGTTTATTATATGCGATGTAAGTATGATTATCAAATTGATTCATCCTGTAAAGATAATTTGTTTTCGCTCTGAAAGATTTATATTAATTTGCGGCAATGATCAAACCGAAAGCTGTTTTTTGCTGGAGCGGGGGAAAAGACTCAGCACTTGCATTATATCGTGTACTTCAGAAGAATGAAGTGGAGATAGTGGCGTAAGAAAGGAACTCTTGGAAAAACAAGCATCCTCGATCGGATTACCGCTTGTGAAAATGTATGTTTCGGAAGGAAGCAACACTGAATATGAAAAAAACATGGAGGAAGTGCTGCTTAAGTTTAAGAGTGAAGGAGTTACAGAAGTAATATTCGGGGATATTTTTCTGGAAGATCTGAGGGAATATAGGGAGAACAATTTAAGGAAAGTTGGTCTTAACGCGATTTTCCCTTTATGGAAAGAAAATACCACAGATCTTATTAATGAATTTTTCAGAAGCGGATTTAAAACGATCACCTGTTGTGTAAATGATGCATTTCTTGGTGAAGAACATGTTGGAGTAGAAATAGATCCTGATTTTATAAAAAATCTGACTTCAGATGTGGACCCTTGCGGAGAGAATGGTGAATACCACACATTTTGTTATGAAGGTCCTGTCTTTAAAGAAGAGATAAGATTTAAAACAGGAGAAAAAGTTTACAGGCCACTGGAAATTAAAACAACAGATATAGTTTTGGAAATTAAAACGAGAGGATTTTGGTTTTGCGATCTCTTGCCCTTATAAGGTTTTCCCTACCATTACCGCCACTTCTTCCCCTACCAGGCTGCCGATAGCGACACCCATTCCCCCCATTCTTACGGCACAGAAAACATTTTTGCTTATTGGCTTAACGATGCTTTTTTTAGCTGGTCCAACACCCATGATCCCGCTCCAGCGCATTTCTATTTCATATTTCTGTTTAGGAAGGATAACCTCCTGAAGCAGCTCTTCAAGTCTGTTCTGGACCAATTGAGTAAGGCCGAATTCAGAAGTTTCTTCGGTTTTGAAATCAAGGTTACGACCTCCTCCAAGTAAAACTCTGTCACCAATGTTCCGGAAATAATAATAGCCGCTGTCGTAGTGAAATGTTCCCTTTAATTTAAGATTCTTTACTGGAGAAGTAATTAATACTTGTGCTCTTGCAGGAACAACAGGTTCATCAGGAAGCAGCTTTTTAGCAAACCCGTTTGTTGCCACGATAACCTTTTTACAGGAGAAATTCAGATCATTGGATGAAGTGATATGTACATTTTTACCATCATCTTTCATATCCTTAACTTCAAATCCATTAATGATCTCAACTCCGGTACTTCTTACTTTGGCGATAAGAGCATTCATCATTTTTCCTGTATCGATCTGTCCTTCAGAAGTATTAACAATGATATGTTTTAAGTTTTTGAAGCCGAAAGCACTTATCTTTTCATCAGCTCGTTTATATATCGTCTTTTTTCCTATGATACCGGATAAGGACTTGTTGAGATAGCTTAGCTGTTCGTTACATCTAATAAATTCCTTTTCAGAATCGAAGATCTCATAGCCTCCCCAATTATGAAAATCTATTGCTTTATCTCCGAGATTTTTTCTTAAACGTTCAAGACCTTTCCATCTTTTTTCGACAGTGTTAAGGACTTCATTTTCAGGGTATTTGGTGAGGTCGTCAAGCAGTTCACTTGTGCTGCCGAAACAGGCAAATCCTGCATTTTTTGAGCTTGCACCGGATGGGAACATGCCGCGCTCAAGAACAATGATCTTAAGTTTGGGATCCTTTTTTTTAAGGGAAAGAGCAGCATTTAAACCTACAATCCCACTGCCTATAATAGCTATATCAACGTTCTTAAAATAGGTGGTGTTTTCCCAGAAGCTTAAATACATTTTCGGTCTGATTATAAAGACCCAAAAGTATTGAAAATAAAAGAGAAAACAAATGCTTTGCCTGCTTACTATTATGCGGGATTTTCGGCCCGATTAATTGTCAACAAAGTCCGGAAATATGCTTTTTTTTACGATATTTGCTAAATACAGGATAAAACTATAAATAAGTAATTGGTAATCAGTTGATGAGTATGATTTTTTTGCATAAAAAAAGGATTGGTGACAATCTAATAAAATTCCTTTTAGCTTTTCTGCTTTCTATAACTTTCGTTTCTATACAGACTGTTGCAAAAGCACAGAATGTTTACGATGTGAACGGAACAGTTAAAAAGAACAAAAAGAAGCTTGAAGGAGCAGTGGTAAGTCTTTATCGCGGTTCTACGCAAGTTCAGCAGGTTCAGACCACATCCAATGGTCGTTTTAATGTTAAGCTTGAATTTAACGCAGAGTATACGCTTACAATCACTAAACCCGGACATATAGCAAAGAAGTTCTATTTCAATACGAAGGGAGTTCCGGAAGACCGCATGAAAGAAGAATTTGGCGGACAGGACATAGAGGTGAGTATTTTTGAATTGCCTAAGGATCCTGCTGTAGTATCGCAGATCAATTCAGTTTTATCCCAGCCTATTGCGAAATTCTATTATGATGATGCAGCTAACGTAAAAGAGATCGCTTATGACAAAGCTTATTCTCAATCAATGCTGGATGCACTCGCCAAAATAAATGAGATTGAAAAGGAAGCCAATAAAAAAGCTGAAGAAGAAAATAAGAAAAAGGCTGAGCTTGAAAGTGCTATTGCAAGTAAGTATGAAGCAGCAATTATAAAAGGAGATGCCGCTTTTGGTAAAAAGGATTATACAACTGCACGAGCTGCTTATGAAGATGCTTTAAGCATAAAGGTTGGAGAACCATACCCAAAAGGAAAAATTGTAGAAATAGAAAAACTGCTTGCTGATGCTCAAAAGAATGCTCAGATCGAGAATGATTATAAAGCAGCAATCGCAAAAGGTGATGCCGCTTTAACTTCAAAAGATTATCCATCTGCAAAAAACGGTTATAATGAAGCATTAAAGTTAAAACCGGCTGAGGCTTATCCCAAAACAAAGCTTGCCGAGATAGATGCGGCTCTTGCAAAACAAGGTGCTGAAAAAGAATTAAATGCAAAGTATGATGCCGCGATCGCAAAGGGAGATAAAGCATTTGCAGCTAAAACATACGAGCCGGCCAAAGCCGCTTACAATGAAGCTCTTGCTTTAAAGGCCGCTGAGAAATATCCTAAGGATAAAATAGCTGAAATTGATAAGATCCTTGGAGAGCTTGCAAACAAGGAAAAAGCAGAAAAAGAATTAAACTCGAAGTATGATGCTGCTATTGCTAAAGGAGATAAAGCTCTTGCAGCAAAAGATTATCCCGGGGCAAAGGTCGGATATAATGAAGCATTGGCATTAAAATCTGCGGAAGCTTATCCTAAAACAAAATTAGCTGAAATTGATAAGATTCTTGCTGACCTTGCTGCTAAGGATGCTGCGGAGAAAGACAGGCTTGCAAAGGAAAAAGAGCTGAATGATAAATACAATGCCGCGATCGCAAAAGGAGATAAGGCACTGACTGCAAAAACTTATGATCCTGCAAAAGCAGCTTACAACGAAGCATTGGCATTAAAACCTTCAGAACAATATCCGAAAGATAAGATAGCTGAGATCACTAAAATCCTTGCCGATCTTGCTGCCAAAGAAAGTGCAGAGAAAGACAAGCTTGCTAAGGAAAAGGAACTGAATGATAAATACAATGCTGCAATAGCGAAGGGAGATAAAGGATTAGCTGCAAAGGATTATAATACGGCCAAAGCCGGTTATAATGAAGCAATCGCTTTGAAAGCCGCTGAGGAATATCCTAAAACAAAACTGTCAGAGATCGAAAAGCTTCTCGCTGATCTTGCTGCTAAAGAGGCTGCAGAAAAAGATAAGCTTGCAAAAGAAAAAGAGCTGAATGATAAATACAATGCTGCAATTGCAAAAGGAGATAAAGCATTGGCAGCTAAAACTTATGATGCAGCAAAAGGAGGTTACAATGAAGCTCTTGCTATTAAGCCTGCAGAAGCTTATCCTAAAACAAAATTAGCTGAAATAGATAAGATCCTTGCTGATCTTGCTTCAAAGGATGCCGCTGAAAAAGAGAGACAAGCTAAAGAAAAGGAATTAAATGATAAATACAATGCCGCGATAGCGAAAGGAGATAAGGCGCTTGCAGCTAAAACGTATGAAGAGGCAAAAGCAGGATATAATGAAGCACTTACTTTAAAATCGGCTGAAGCATATCCAAAAACAAAGCTTGCCGAAATCGATAAGATACTTGCAGACCTTGCTGCGAAAGAAGCAGCTGAAAAAGATAAGCTGGCAAAAGCAAAGGAACTGGAAGAGAAGTATAAAGCTGCAATTACAAAAGCGGATGCAGCTTTAGCATCAAAGGATTACACTGCTTCTAAATCAGGGTACACAGAAGCGCTTGCATTAAAAGCAACTGAACAATATCCGAAAGATAAAATAAAAGAGATCGATGCCATTGTTGCTAAAGAACTGGGTGCAAAAGCTCTTGAAGAAAAATACAATGCTGCTATAGCAAAAGGTGATAAAGCACTTTCCGCAAAGGATTATAATTCTGCTAAAACGGGCTATACCGATGCATTGGCGTTAAAACCTTCAGAACAATATCCGAAAGATAAGTTAGCTGAGGTGGATAAAGCTCTTGCTGAGGCTGCTGCTGAAAAAGAGAAACTTGCTAAAGCTGCAGAGCTTGAAGCTAGGTATAAAGCCGCTGTTGCAAAAGGAGATGCCGCTCTTAAAGCAAAAACATATCCTGCAGCTAAATCTGCTTACACCGAAGCCCTGGATATAAAAGCTGATGAGCAATATCCTAAGGATAAAATTGCTGAGGTGGATGCTCTTATTGCAAAAGAAATGGGAGCTAAGGAGCTGGATGATAAGTACAAAGCTGCAGTTGCAAAAGGTGATGCCGCACTGAAAGCAAAAACATACGATGCTGCAAAATCAGCTTACAACGAAGCACTCGCACTTAAATCCGCTGAGGTGTATCCTCAGACTAAAATTGCAGAGATCGATAAGATCCTGGCGGATCTTGCAGCAAAAGATAAAGCAGAACAGGACCGCCTTGCTAAAGAAAAGGAATTGGCTGAAAAATATGCTGCAGCTGTAGCGAAAGCAGATGCTTCACTCGCTCAAAAAGATTATGATGCGGCTAAAGCTTCCTATAACGAAGCATCAGGATTTAAACCGGCTGAAAAATATCCTAAGGATAAGATCGCTGAGATCAATGCGATACTTGCTAAGGAAATGGGAGCAAAAGAGCTGGAGAAAAAATATGCAGATGCAATTGCAAAGGGAGATGGGGCTTTAGGATCCAAGGATTATCCGACCGCAAAAACACAATACACTGCTGCACTTGCTTTAAAACCTTCAGAGCAGTATCCTAAAGACAAGCTTGCTGAAGTGGATAAAGAGCTTGCCGCAATTGCTGATGCGAAAAATAAAGAAGCTGCTCTAAAGGCAATGGAGGCAAAATATGCTGCCGCAATAGCAAAAGGAGATAAAGCTTTGGCTGCCAAAACATATGACGCAGCAAAAGCCGCTTATAATGAAGCTTTAACTGTTAAGTCGGGGGAGCAATACCCAAAAGATAAATTAAGCGAAATCGACAAGCTGATCGCTGATGCTTCTTCTGAAAAAGAAAAAGCTGCAACTGAAGCAAAATATGCTGCTGCAATTGCAAAAGGAGATAAAGCTTTGGCTGCGAAAACGTATGACGCTGCAAAAGCCGCTTACAATGAAGCATTAACTGTTAAGTCGGGTGAGCAATACCCAAAAGATAAATTAAGCGAAATCGACAAGTTGATCGCTGATGCTTCTTCTGAAAAAGAAAAAGCTGCAACTGAAGCAAAATATGCTGCAGCAATTGCAAAAGGAGATAAAGCTTTGGCTGCGAAAATGTATGACGCTGCAAAAGCCGCTTACAATGAAGCTTTAACTGTTAAGTCGGGTGAGCAATACCCAAAAGATAAATTAAGCGAGATCGAAAAGCTCATCGCTGATGCATCTTCTGAGAAAGAGAAAGCAGCATTGGAAGCTAAATATAAAGCTGCTTTAGCTAAAGGTGATAAAGCTTTCGCGGCTAAAACCTATGATGCTGCAAAAGCGGGGTACAATGAAGCCATACAGATTAAATCTTCAGAGCAATATCCAAAAGATAAACTATCAGAAATTGACAGATTAATTAATGAATCTGCAAATAAAGATGCTGCATCAAAAGCATTGAACGAAAAATACAATGCGGCTATTTCAAAAGCTGATGCTGCTTTTGCTGCAAAAGAATACGATGCTGCAAAGGCCGGGTACAATGAAGCATTGGAAGTGAAGCCTGCAGAAAAATATCCAAAGGATAAGATTGCTGCAATAAATGCTTTATCAAGTGCGAAAGAGCTGGAAGAAAAATATAAGACTGCAATAACAACTGCTGATGCAGCTTATGCAGGAAAGGATTATGCTGCGGCAAAAACTTCTTACACGGAAGCAGCAGGCCTGAAGCCAAATGAACAATATCCAAAGGATCAACTAGTAAAAATGAATGCGTTGATTTCAGATCTTGCAAAGAACAGAGCTGTTCAGGATAAATATGATGCGGCAGTAAAGAAAGCAGACGCATTGCTAGCGGATAAGAAATACAATGAGGCGATCGCAGCTTATAAGGAAGCTCAGGCTGTAAAAGCTAATGAACCTTATCCTGCTAATAAAATATCAGAAATAAATAAAACACTGGATGGTTTAGCCCGTTCGAAGGAAAAGGATAAGCAATACACTGATTTGATCGCTAAAGGTGATAAGCTTTTCCTGTCTAAAGATTATAAGCTTGCAAAAAGCGCATACCAGGATGCATTGCTTGTAAAGGCAGCCGAAAAATATCCAAAAGATAAGATCGCAGAGCTCGATGTTCTTATGAAAAACAAAGTAGGAACAACCACTGCCGTTGCTCCGGTAGATAAGAAAGAGGAATTTACGAATGCCCTTGCTCAGAAATATCCTGAAGGAATTACTGAAGAACTTGCTCGTGAAAACAATGCTAAAGTTACAAGGCGTATCGTTGTTAAGGGCAAAGAAGGACACATGTATATTAAAAAGGAAACCAGTTTCGGGCCTATTTACTACACAGAGACACACAAACAGCTGAATAATCAATTATATGAAAACTCTTTTTTCTTTTATTGCTTCATTCCTTTTTGTCTTCGTTCTGAATGCTCAGAATGATGTAGAGCTCAAATTAACTCTCAGAGATGGTAATGTGGTAAGCGGTACTTCAAAGTTAGGTACCATGGTTTTAGTTACTGATTACGGCAAACTTGAGATCCCTGTTAAAAATGTTACTTCTCTTGACATTGGGATCTCTGGCAATAAAGCCGGGTCAGATAAGATCAATAATCTGCTTAAGCAATTATCGAATACTAAAGAAGAACTCAGAAAAAGCGCTTATGATGAACTGATGAGTTCTGATATCAAAACAATACCTGTAATTTCAGAATTTATCAATAATTTAAAATATGAACCTTCTACTTTCAATGATTATACTCCCGAAAGCGTTTTGTCTGAACTACAATCCAGATACAATGTAACGGAGGGTTATTCTTCAAAAGACGTTATCGCTATTGATTATGAATATTCAATTGGTGGTACGTATGACTTTGTTAAAATAGATCTCAAAACAGAATACGGTACTTTAAGTATTCCCAAAGAAAAGATCAAACGCATTGATGTAATGTATTCAGGTGGAGGTGAAGGCGGAGAAATAACGTTCAAACTTCTGGGCACAAAACATATCAGTGCAAACTTAAATGGAGGATGGCTCAAAACAGGTATCATGGTGAAGTCGGGACAAAAAATAAACATCAATGCAAATGGAGAAGTTACTTTTGCAAGTTTGTCGGGAAGTAAATACAAACCTGACGGATCTGTTGCCGGTGTTACTACTAATGCTCTGGGAACGGATTATTCAGGTGATTATTTAAGCGGTTTAACATATCCGACTTATGGAAATGTAGTTTTCAAAATTGGAGAGAACTCAACTCAGGTTTTGAAAGCGGGAGCTAAATATAACGGTACAGCTCCTTCCCAGGGGATGTTGTATCTTTCAATTTACGAAACCGTATATAATGCTGCTAATACAGGGAGCTATACGGTAAAAGTTTCAGTTAAATAAATATATGCAGGTTCGGATTTATCATAGGATTGTTCTTTTTGCATCAGCATTTCTTGTATGCATTTCTCTTTCTGCTCAAACTTATTCAGACAAGGTTTCCTCTGTTTTTTCGTTTTCAGCAGGCGTTACCGTTTCCAATTTACTGAATGATACAATGAAATACCGCGGGGGAGTGCTTTATTGCGGAGGTGTAGATTACAGTATGCGTATAAGCGACCGTCTAAATGTGGCTCTTGGCCTTCAGTATACAGGCAAAGGGTTCAAAACTGAATCTCCTATAATTAAATACCGTTACTATTTTCTGGAAATCCCATTATATGCACAGATCAAACTAAGTGAGAGTTTCAGAATCAATGCCGGACTTCAGTATTCATTAGCAGCAAGTGGCCAGGTCGTTGTTATCGATCCCTCAAAACCTGATGGCGTAAGAGTTGAGAAAATAGCTAACAGAAAACCTGCTGATTACGGATTTTTAGGAGGAATTGAAATTGATCTTTCAAAAAGTATCGGATTAGGTGCACGTTACTCTGTGTCCGGCTCGACCTTTTTCGAAAAAAATCAAACTAACTTCGGATGTTTTCAACTTAGTTTAAGATATTCCCCGATCAGATCATATAGGGTTTTATTCAATAAAAAAGCTGCCGCACAATAAATCTATTCAGTATTTGTTTCTTTGATTATTAAAGATCAAAAAGAGAGTAATGAAAAAAACGATAGCACTATATACATTTCTATTATTTGCCGGACTAAAATTCTCTTTTCTTAAAGCTCAGCAAACTTCTAATACTCTTTCAAATAAATACATGTTCGCATCATCTTATGATGTTAGACAATCTGTTTGCGAACGGATTTCTGTACCGGCAGGATTCAAAAGGACAGTAGTTGCAAAAGGTTCTTTCTCAGATTGGCTGAGATATCTGCCTTTAAAACCGGGTAAGTCCGAAGTTCATTTATACAACGGAAAATTAAAAGGTAATCAAAATGCTCATTTTGCTGTTTTGAATATCGATGTGGGCAGCACTGATATTCAGCAATGCGCTGATGCGGTAATGCGTTTAAGGGCTGAATATCTTTATTCAATAAAGGATTATGATCGCCTTCATTTTAATTTTACAAGTGGGCATTCAATTGGTTTTAAAAAATGGTCTCAGGGTTTCAGAACAGTTATCAAAGGGAATAATGTTACCTGGTCGAAAAATGCTCCCGTGAGTGATGCATATCCGGTATTCAGAAGCTACTGCAATACAATCTTTAACTACGCTGGAACATCTTCCTTAAGTAAAGAATTAAAAGCTGTTAAAGACATTAATGATATGAAGATAGGTGATGTCTTTATTGTAGGAGGTTTTCCGGGACATGCCGTTCTTGTGGTTGACATGTGTGAAAATATTAAGACAGGAGAGAGATTGTTTATGATACAACAAAGTTACATGCCGGCACAGGAGATGCATATTCTTAAGAATAAAAACAATGCATCTTATTCTCCATGGTACAGTCTGAATTTCGGTTATGAGCTGGAAACACCTGAATGGACGTTCAGAAAAGATCAGCTGATGAGATTTGAATAAAAATTTTCAACTGAATAAAAATAAAAATCCCCCACATTTCTGTGAGGGATGTAAAATCAAAATTTTGTTTATCTATTTTTTTATTCTGATCAATGCAGGTGTTCTGCGCTGAGCAAGATAAAAAGTACCGAACAGGATCGCGTTATAGAAAAGATCCCCAAGAAGCGTAGCAGAAAAGAATGGAACTCCCATCACATAAGTTGTGTTAAGTCCGGCTATTCCAGCAGGAAACCCGCTTGCTGCCCAAACCCCAAAGTTTGTGATAATAAAAAACAGGATCGAAGAAGTGATAGAACCGATTACAATTGTTTGAATGGTAGTGTTGTTTCTGATCCAGAAACCAATAAGTGATGCAAGGATAAAACTAACATATACGTAAACGATTGTATTGTGAAAGCCCCAGCCCGTTAATAATTCAAGAGCGATATCACTCAAAACCATTGTTACTAATGGTATAATAACTGCTGCAATTTTATTCTCAAAATAAACAGCACCGAACAATGCCATTGCAGCAATAGGAGTGAAGTTAGGAATGTGAGGGAACAAACGGCTTACTGCTGCAACTAAAATAACTGTTGCAATAAACAGCGAACGTGGGCTTATAAATTTCTTTATCATATTCAATCGATTTAAGATATACAAAAGTACAGATTTTTTTAATCAAAAACAGAATTCCTTTTTGGGGAATTTAATCATGATCAGGTTTGCAGTACTCCGACATTGTATTGCTTTGTAATTGGCGAATGATTAGCCGCCTCAATACCCATTGAGATCCATTTACGCGTATCCAGCGGATTGATGATAGCATCCAGCCATAAACGTGAAGCAGCATAATACGGTGAGGTCTGAGCATCATAACGATCCTTGATCCTGTTGTATAATTCGCTTTCCACTTCAGGAGTTATTAGCTCGCCTTTAGCTTTTAAAGATGCAACTTCAATCTGTACTAAAACCTTTGCTGCCTGGGCCCCACCCATAACAGCAACCTGTGCTGTTGGCCAGCCAACTATCAGTCTTGGATCGTAAGCTTTTCCGCACATAGCGTAATTTGCTGCCCCGTATGAATTTCCAACGATAATTGTGAATTTAGGCACGACAGAATTTGCCATAGCATTTACGAGTTTAGCTCCATCTTTAATGATTCCGCCATGTTCTGAACGTGAACCTACCATAAAACCGGTAGCATCCTGAAGAAATACCAAGGGAATTTTTTTCTGATTACAGTTCATAATGAAACGGGCTGCCTTATCTGCACTGTCGCTGTAAATTACACCGCCAAATTGCATCTCACCTTTTTTGCTCTTAACTACTTTACGCTGATTTGCAACTATGCCAACGCTCCAGCCATCAACTCTTGCAAGTCCGCAAATGATCGATTGACCATATCCTTCTTTGTATTCTTCCAAGTCTGAATCATCCACTAATCTTGCGATCACTTCATACATATCGTATTGTTTGTCGCGGGCATCAGGAATAATTCCTATTATTTCTTTTGGATCTTTCTTTGGATTCTTTGATTCTGCACGGTTAAAACCTGCTCTGTCAAAATCTCCGATCTTACTCATGATATTGCGGATACGTGTTAATGCATCTTTATCATCTTTACATTTATAATCTGTAACACCTGAAATTTCGCAGTGTGTAGTCGCTCCGCCCAAAGTTTCATTATCAATATTTTCTCCGATAGCAGCTTTTACAAGATAAGATCCGGCAAGGAAAATACTTCCTGTCTTATCAACTATCATTGCTTCATCACTCATGATTGGAAGATAAGCTCCACCGGCAACACAGCTTCCCATTACAGCTGAGATCTGTAAAATGCCCATCCCGCTCATCACTGCATTGTTTCTGAAAATCCTTCCGAAATGTTCTTTATCAGGAAAGATCTCATCCTGCATCGGTAAAAACACGCCTGCGCTATCAACAAGATAGATGATCGGTAAACGGTTCTCCATCGCGATCTCCTGGGCACGTAAATTCTTTTTACCTGTGATCGGGAACCATGCGCCCGCTTTAACGGTAGCATCATTAGCAACAACGATACATTGTTTACCGCTGACATATCCTATAACGATCACAACGCCTCCGGCCGGACAGCCACCATGTTCTTTGTACATGTCGTCACCAACAAAAGCACCTATTTCAATTGATTTAGAATCCTTATCAAGTAAATACTCAATTCGCTCACGTGCAGTTAATTTGCCCTGCTCGTGCTGCTTATCGATACGGGATTTCCCGCCTCCAAGATAGATCTTAGCCAGCTTTTGTTCCATTGCGGAAATAAGCAGGTTCATTTTGTCTTCGTTCTTGTTAAATTCTAAATCCATATATTTTTGTATGTGTAACTTGATCTTATATCTTAATAGAAAGCCAAATATAAGAACAAAATGTTCTCCTGATTTAATTAAAATATGGGGTTTGACTCTAAAAATCAGATGGATTGACTAGCTCTTGAGCCTTCATTGAATAAAAGATCAACGATGCTTAAGTTCTGGATAAAACCATGGCGGGGTTCAAACACCTGCGAATAGATTTTCGGTTCAAATTCAGGATCTTTTTCAAGACTTTCCTTTGGCGAAATTATATTACGGAAATCGTCAGCATTTTCATAGGTGCTTTTGTATTCGGAAGTAAAAGAATACTCAGGTTTTAATTTGAGAAGGTTTAAAACTTCCTGTTGAATTGCTTCATTCAGATCAATAAGAAATGCGAATTTTTTTTCTTCATAAAAAGGGCGGAAATCATCTTCAAAGTATTCAAAGAATGGTGATCTGCGGTAGCACGATTCCAGGGATCTCCAGTGTAAAGTCTGCCAGTTATATTCATAAGAGATTTTAACATCCTTTACTGATTGTCTTTTATTCCTTTTTTCAAGAGGAATACTCAGCGTTAAAACTCCATTTGGAGAATAGATATCACAACGGCTGCGGAATGTTTGCTTGATAAAATTTTCATGATGCTCAATGATGCATGCAGGATAATTCATCAGCTTCTGATAATACTGAATGGGTCCTAAATATGCTGTTGAGAGTATAGCTGTTTCGTTCATTGGTAACAAATGTCGCAATTTTCCGGGAAAGATGAAATGGTAAATGAAAGGTTGGAAGTTATCGCCATCGCAAGGTCTTCGACAAGCTCAGACTGACAACCCACCAAGAAGCTCAGCATCTCTAAAAATTTCTTAGTGCTTCTTAGTGTTCTTTGTGCCTTCCTTGCTCCGCTGAAGCTTCGCGAAGGCGAGAGTGGTAAACTTTTTCTCTCTCACTTAACCGACTTAAACCACCGATCACTCCGCACTTTACTGCCACCATCAGTCTTGTCTATCGACATCAATGTAAATATTGTTTTTCCAACGATGTGGTCTTCAGGAACAAAGCCCCAGAAACGTGAATCTGCAGAGTTATGACGATTATCTCCCATCATGAAAAAATAGTTCATTTTAAATGTATAATGAGTGCTGAGCTTTCCATTAATGAAAATAGAATCATGGCTTGTACTGATCTCATTCTTTTCATAGGTGCTGATTATCCTTTCGTAGAGTGGGAGAGAGTCGATGGTTAGTTTAACGGAATCGCCTGCTTTAGGAATATAGATCGGACCAAAGAAATCAACGTTCCATAAAAAATGTTCATTTTCAGGAAACATGTAATCACTGTAACTTCCTTTCTTCTCTATTAAGGCAGAAATATTTGCAACATGAGGTACTGTTTTTATTTTTTCAACTGTTTCCGGAGTGAGTGTGAACCAGTATTCCCCTTTATTTCTCATCTTGCCGCCTTCTGTAATTCCAAGTGCGCTGATGCTGTCGGAGTTCAATGTATCAACATCCGCCTGGACTTTATAATTGAATTGAAGTTTTTCAGGAAGATCATTGTAAATGCTGTTGATATAAACCTGTCCGTCTCTTACTTCCAATGTATCCCCCGAGATTCCCATGCAGCGTTTTATGTAATAAGTTCGTTGGTCAACCGGACGATCATCCTCCATTGGATAATTGAATACAACAATATCATGTCGCGCTACATCAGGCGGACCAAACATTCTCATGTAGGGAATTTTTATCCAGTCGAGATAGGAGTTAGTGTTCTCAGTAAAAGGTAATCTTTGGTGTGCGAATGGAAAAGACAAGAGCGTGTTTGGGACCCGCGGACCGTAACTAAGCTTGCTTACGATCACATAATCTCCTGTAAGTAGAGAACGCTCCATCGATGATGAAGGAATTGTAAAAGCTTCAAAGCAGAAAACGCGGAATAAAATGATGGTTACAAAAGCAAAAAGAATTGCTTTTATCCATTCTGCTATTGCTGAGTTTTTTTTCAAATTCTTATCTTTCTTTTTGAAAGATTATTTCTTTGTGTTCTTCTCTCTTCTTTTGTTGCGGAAATAGACAAATAAACTGATCGCTGAAACAATAATAACGAACGGCATCAGGAAAGAGCGGGATAATCCGTCTTCAGTTACGAAAGTAAAGAATCTTGCTCTGCGTGAAGAATCATCAAACAATGAGTGTTTTAGTTTTTTAAGGAAGCCGCTAGGGTTTTGTCCTCCAGTGATATTCGGATTGTCTTCTTTAATACTCATCCACACAAATACCGGTTTTCCGACAATGTGATCACCCGGTACAAATCCCCATGCACGTGAATCGGCTGAGTTATGGCGGTTATCACCCATCATGAAAAAATAATCCTGTTTAAATGTGTAGGTTGAAGATTCCACTCCGTTGATAAAAACTTTATCCCCTTTCACTTCCATTGTATTATTCTCATAATTGATGATACATCTCGAATAAAGAGAAACATTCTTTTTATCAAGCTGAATTGTTGCTCCTGCTTTTGGGAGATATAAAGGACCGAAGTTGTCATTGTTCCAAGTGATTTCAGGGTTATGCGGATAGATGTTTGCATCATATTTTCCTGCAGAATCTATCATCGGTTCAACGGACTTTACAAAACTCATTTTACGGATGATATCAACTTTGTTGAATGGAAGATTCATCATGAAAACTGCATTTTTCAGCGTATCATAACCCAGAAGTTTTATTCCGTTTGGTGCATCTGTGATATCAAGCTTTTCAAGAAGTCCGGGAGAAAACGAAGTACCATCCGTTTTAACCAGGTAATGATATTGCATTGTAGGAGCAACATATGAAGGTTTACTATTAATGAAAAGTTTTTGATCGATGATCTGTAAAGTATCACCTGCAATTCCAACGCAGCGTTTTACATAATTCTCGCGTTTATCGGCAGGACGATAAACTACCCTTCCGAATTTATGCTGAGTGTATTGATTGATCGCATCAGGAGTATTTACATTCTTCCATCCAAGGTCACGGGTAAGCTGATAATAGCTGATCCCCTGATCTTCCGGAATCTCGCCAAGAGCGACAGTATCACCGTCAGGATAATTGAAAACAACAATGTCATTATTCTTAACTGCACCTAATCCCGGTAACCGGAAATAAGGAAGCTTGATCCACTCAAGATAGGATTTTGTTGTATTTGTAAAAGGTAAAGTATGATGAGCGAAAGGAAAGGAGAGAGGAGTATTGGGGATCTTTGCACCATAACTTACTTTGCTTACAAAAAGATAATCACCAACAAGCATTGATTTTTCTAATGAAGAAGTTGGGATGGTGAAAGCTTCAAGAAAAAATGTTCTGATAACAGTTGCTGCAATAACAGCAAAAACGATTGCGTCTGTCCATTCGCGGGCCATTGAAGGCTTCTTTTTGCTCATGTCTTCCGGACCAACATACACTGTGTCTTTTTGGAAACCTATGTAAGGCAGATAAATGAATGGTGCAAGAAATGCAAAAGCCTGTTCCTGAAATGATCTTTTGTTAAATGATTTCGCCATTAATAAACTCATGATTGCCACCATCAGGAAATTCCACCATCAGGAAATTTACTCCTGGAGTGATGATCAGGAAGATCCACCACCAAGGACGTTTAATGATCTTCAGCCAGATAATGAAATTATAAAAAGGGATAAGTGCTTTCCAGCTTTCCTCTCCGGCTTTTGGAAAAAGTTTCCAAAGCCCAATGATAGTTGTGATCGAAAAGATGAGAATAAGAATGAAAGAAGTATCCATATTAGATTGGAAAAGTTATTGGTTAAGGGTTAATTGTTATTTAAGGATACGAAGTTCGGATTTTATATTGTTGGTGCTTGTTAAATTTTGTGAAGATACAAATTTAGACTCCATATTATCCTTCATTTTTCATGAGATCATTCATTCCAAAAACACCTGTTTTTCCTTGGATCCATTCTGCAGCGATCACGGCACCAAGTGCAAATCCTTTGCGGCTATGAGCAATGTGAGTCATGCTGATCTCATCAACTTCGGAAGAATATGTAACAGTATGAGTTCCTGGAACTTCATCAATGCGCTTTGAAACGATTCCTAATTCAGCCGGATCTGTTGTTTTCTCATTCACCCATTTCTGTTTTGAAGCAATATTTTCTATTACCTGATTAGCCAATGATATTGCTGTTCCGCTTGGAGCATCCAGTTTATGTACATGGTGAATTTCTTCCATAGATACATTGTAAGCCGGATAATTGTTCATGAGTTTGGCCAGGTATTCATTCAGCTTAAAAAATAAATTTACACCGATGCTGTAATTGGATGCGTAGAATAATGATTGTTTCTGAGCAGCACATTTCTGTTTTACTTCATCCAGTTTATTCATCCAGCCTGTAGTGCCTACAATTACCGGAACTCCCGCATCAAAGCATTTATAGATATTACTGATTGCTGATTCAGGGGTGCTGAATTCAATAGCAACATCTGCTTTTTTCAGGTCATCAATCGTATAAGTGGAAGCATTGCTGACATCTACTTTTAAGGTAATTGTATGTCCGCGCGAAATAGCGATCTGCTCTATTTCTTTCCCCATTTTTCCGTAACCGATCAGTGCAATGTTCATGTTATAATTTCAAATTTCAGGTTTCAAATTTCAAGTTCGAATTTTAAGCTTTCTGATGATTACTTTCAGAAGCACGATCTTCAATCTAGCCGTCTACAAACTCCGAACTACTAACTACAAACTTAAATTAAAAATGAATACTCAATCCCAACCCTGTTGTATATCCGCTTCCTCTTGCTGTATTAATCAAAGCCGGGTGTAAATTCAAGGTAAGATCATCACTTACATCGAAAGTAAATAAGTGGGCATCAACTGCGGCATCAACAATATTCAATAAATATAATACTCCAGCACCAATCACAGTGAGATCACGATAGCGATGATAATATTTATAAAGTGTTGTAAGCTGATCATCCGTATAGACACCTGCATATTCATCAGTAGTTGATGAATCATCATCCAGTCGGTATTTTAAAGCATCGCGGTATTTAACATAGCGTGACTGGTTGAATTGAAAAGAGTAGGTGAGGCCTGCAAATCCTGCATAAATAACCGGAACTTTCCAGTATTTTTTATTGTAGATCTGACCGGAACCTGGCAGCAAGGCAGACATAGCAGCCGCTTTTTTAGGAGAATGATTTGGTTCTTTTCTTACTTTGATCGTGTCACCGGCTGTTTGCACCTGTGTGGAAGGGCGGATAATACTATCAGGAGAAGTTGTTTGAGAAAAAGAACTTGTATTAAATGAAAACAAAAAAGTTACTCCAATTAAAAACTGAAATAACTTTTTTGAAATATAAGAATGACTAAAAAGGTAGACCATACTAATTACCATTATTCCGAATACCGGATTTAATTGCAAAGATACAATTATGCGTCCAGCAGGTCAAGTATTCGTTTAAGGTCATTATCTGATCTGAAAGGAATAACGATCTTACCTTTTCCTTTAGGATCACGGTTGATCATTACTTTAGTGTTAAAAACAGCACGAAGATCTTCCATGATCTGTTTTTGCTCAAATGTTAATTCTGCTTTGTCTGTTTCTTTTTTTGCTTTTCCGGAAGCCGGTTTTGTGATCTCTGATTTCACTCCGCGAACCAGGTCTTCAACATCACGAACAGAAAGATCATTCAATACGATCTGGTTGTATATGTCGAGCTGTTTGTCCTCATTCTCAATATTGATCAGGGCACGTGCATGACCCATTGTTAAATCTCCATTACGGATAGCTAACTGGATCTCAACAGGTAATTTCAATAAACGAAGATAATTGGTGATGGTAGAACGCTGTTTGCTTACTTTTTGAGAAAGCTGTTCCTGGGTTAAGTTGCACTCATCAATAAGTCGCTTGTAGCTGATCGCAACTTCAATCGCGTCAAGTTGCTCACGCTGAATATTTTCAACCAGTGCCATTTCAAGCATAGCCTGATCATTTGCAATACGAATGTAAGCAGGAACGCTGGTAAGTCCGGCTAACTGAGAAGCGCGGAAACGTCTTTCTCCGGAGATAAGCTGAAACTTATCATAACCAAGCTTACGAACGGTGATAGGCTGAATGATACCGTGTTCTTTGATAGATCCGGCAAGTTCATTCAATGTATCAACATCAAACTGGGTACGAGGCTGAAAAGGGTTTGTTTCGATCTTAGAGATCTCGATGTTCGCAATAGCGCCAACAACTTTTCCTTCAGCTTCAAGTTTGTTCTTACCTGAAGTAATATCTGTATTCGCATTTTCCAACAATGCGCTTAATCCTTTTCCTAATGCGTTTCTTTTAACACTCATTTTTTCAATTATTTTTAATTTTATTTCGAAATTCGGAAGTTCAATTTCGAAAGTTTAAAATCCGGTAACTTAAAATTTTCGAATTCTCTTTAAATTTTCACTTCCGACTTCGAACTTTCGAAGTGCGAATTTCTTAGTTCTCTTCCTCTACATTTATAAACTTCTCTGAATCATTCATACGTGTAAGTCCGTTCTTCTGAAGGATCTCACGTGCTAGGTTCAGATAATTCACAGCCGCTTTTCCGCTTGCATCATGCATGATAATGCTTTGTCCGAAGCTAGGTGCTTCACCAAGTTTTGTATTACGCTGAATGATAGTATCGAAAACCATTTGCTGGAAATGTGTTTTAACTTCTTCAACAACCTGGTTGCTTAGGCGTAAACGCATATCGTACATTGTCAGTAAAATTCCTTCGATTGCAAGTTCAGGATTCATGCGGGTTTGAACGATCTTGATAGTGTTCAGTAATTTCCCTAAACCTTCAAGAGCGAAATATTCACACTGTACAGGGATCAGAACCGAATCAGCTGCAGTTAATGCATTAACAGTAACAAGTCCAAGAGAAGGTGAACAATCGATGATGATAAAATCATAATCATTCTTGATCTTTTCAAGAGACTGCTTCATCATTTTCTCACGGTTTGGCAGGTTGATCATTTCGATCTCAGCCCCGACAAGGTCGATGTGAGCAGGCAATAAGAACAGATTTGGTGTTTCTGTCTGAAGCACTATATCTCTCGGGTCGATTCCGTCAATGATACACTCATAGATACCGGTTTTGATATTGCGAGGATCAAATCCTACTCCGGATGTAGAGTTAGCCTGAGGATCAGCATCGATAAGCAATGTCTTGAACTCTAATACTGCCAGACTAGCTGCCAGGTTGATCGCAGATGTTGTTTTTCCAACTCCACCTTTCTGATTTGCATGATTTAGTGAATTGGTGATTTATATTTCTGTTTGATTCATGGAGTTTTCACAATTCTCCAATTCTCTATATCTCTAATTCGTAATTCTTTATTTTCCAAACTGCTTTGTTTCTCCGATCTCAAAAAGCGTCAGAACATTTCCTGATCTGTCAAACTTTCTCACTGCCAAAGGCTTATCTATTTTTATTGGTTCGAATGTATCGTAATGCATTCCGATAATGTTTCTGCACTGGATAAATTCAGCTGCGATAATTGCATTATCTACCCCCATTGTGAAAATATCTCCGATTGGTAAAAATGCGAAATCAACATTTCTGTAATCTCCGATCAGCTTCATATCATAAGTCAAAGCAGTATCCCCGGCATAATAAAAATTCCCTACGGTTGATTCAACAACAAATCCCATTGGATTTCCTGCATAAGTTCCGTCAGGAAAAGCACTGGAATGAATCGCGACAACGCATTTCACATTCCCGAAATCGAATTTGGTCTTTCCGCCAATGTTCATCCCCTGAGTGTTTTTAACGCCTTGTTTTTCAAGCCATTGACAAATCTCAAAGCTACTTATCACTTTAGCTCCGGTGCGTGATGCAATGTTTACTGCATCGGCAATATGATCCTCGTGTCCGTGTGTAATAAGAATATAATCAGCTTTTACAGAATTAACATCAATAACTTTGGCTAATTCATTGGGAGTGATAAAAGGATCGAATAAAATATGCTTTCCGTTGACTTCAACTCCGAAACAAGAATGCCCGTAATATGTTATATTCATAAAATGCTTTACTTTGTGCCGGATTTCCGGTCCTGTATAAAAATAAAAAAGCTCCTTCTTTTCAGAGCTTAGGGGTATAAAATTACGATTTTAGAACAGTTTTGACCCTAAAACTTATTACGGATTTTTAAACACTTTTTTGTTAATAATATTTCAATGATAACAGTTATTTCCTGCACCAATCGGGCGAACAGCAATACTCTAAAAATAGCGGAATTTTATCTGCAACTATTAGAAAAACAAGGTGTTGACTCTAAGCTGTTTTCTTTCGAAGACTTACCCCATGATATCGCCTTCAATGAAGTTTACAATAAGAGATCAGATACTTTTCAACAATTAATCAACGATTTTATTGCTCCGGCTGATAAATTTGTTCTTATTGTTCCTGAATACAATGGAAGTTTCCCTGGTATCCTGAAGGTCTTTCTGGATGCGGTTCATCCTGATACTAATCGCGGCAAGAAAGTGGCAATGATAGGAGTTTCCAGCGGGAGAGCCGGAAACCTACGTGGAATGGACCATTTAACAGGCATTCTCAACTATTTGGGCATGCACGTTCATCCGAATAAACTTCCGGTTTCAAGTGTATTGTCTTTAATGAACGGAGAAGGCCTTATAGGAGATGAAGGAACTAAAAAAGTTCTAGAAAAGCATTCGATGGATATTGTAAATTATTGATCCTTATTTACTTATTTTTTTTGACATTAAAATCTTATCTATTCTTAATCCATCCATATCCATTACTTCAAAAACATAATGCGAATTGATGACTTTATCACCAATTCCAGGAATATGTTTCAATTGATCAAGAATAAACCCTGAAATGGTGGTATATTGAGAAATATTGTCGACTATCACTTCTCTCTGAAAATATTGGTTGATCTCATAAATTAATGTTTTTCCGTCTATCAGGTAAGTTCCATCGTCTCGTTTGAAAATACTTATTTCATCAGATTCATCTTCATCCGGAAGATCCCCGACAATTGCTTCAATAAGATCATGAAGAGTAACAACTCCATTTATGCTTCCCGCTTCGTCAACAACTACTCCGATGTACTGTTTTTTTACTTTGAAAATGTTCAATATTTCAAAAGCGAGGGTATTCTGAGTTATGTATATCGGTTTATTGAGGATGTCTTCTAACGTGAAATTTTCACGGTTGTATGCTTCAAAAAAGTCTTTTGCTGTCAGTACACCTTTTATTTTATCTATTCTGCCATCACACACAATGAATTTTGAATGAACACTATCCCTCAATTTTTCATAAATGGTTTCTATCTTCTCGTTATAATCTATCCATTCAACATCTCTTCTGGAGGTCATTAATGATCTGGCGGTCTGATCGGTAAAATAAAACAGATTTTGATGGACCTGGCTTTCTTCCTTCTGAAGGATTCCTTGCTTGCCTGCTGTTTTGAGCATGAATAACAATTCTTCTTCGCTTATTTTTTCGCTTCCATTGTCTTTGATGCGAAGGATCTTTACGATGAGATTCGTGGAAAATGAAAGAAGCTTTACGAACGGATAGGTTGCTATCGTAAAATATTTGATAACCGGCACACATACCAGCGCGATCCCCTCAGCATTATTCATTGCGATAGACTTAGGCACCAATTCCCCAATTACGATCGAGAAATAAGTGATCCCTCCAATAACTATTACCAATGAAATATCATGAACATATGGCTGAAGAAAAGTGAATCTGGAAAGGTATCCTTCCAGATCATCTGTGAGTGCCGCGCCTCCGTAAGCACCTGATATGATCCCGATCAGGGTTATACCCACCTGCACTGATGAAAGGAAGTTTTCCGGGTTTTCAATAAGATTCAGAATTATTTTGGCCCGGCTGCTTCCTTGTGCCGCGAGTGTTTCGATTCGACTTTTCTTAACCGATACAAGCGCAATCTCTGATAAGGCAAAAAAGCCGTTGAGTAATGTAAGTATCAGAATTATCAGGATCTCCATTAAATGAGTATTTGTCATTTTAACGAATAAAGTTTATGCCTGATTTTAAGTTTTACCGCGAAGTCGCAAAGGCGCGAAGAAGAGGAGTAGTAGTAGGAAAGCTTTTACCCGAGCCGTGAAGACTAAGAACTGTGTATTTCATGTGTGTGGGCAGTCAGTCTGAGCTTGTCGAAGACCTTGCATGAGCCACCCTATGTTTCGACAGGCTCAACATGACAATACACGGAAAGGCACCAAGACATTAGGAACAATAAAAAAAATCGTTCCCGGAATGCAGGAACGATTGATATTTAAAATGAAATAATAACTAGCTAAGGAAGTATTCGATATTCGACAAGCTCAATACAGGCTGAGCTCAGACTGACCACCCACAAAACACATGGCATACAAAAGCTTAGCGTCTTTGTGACTTTGCGGTGAAAATTATGCGAACTTCTTCTCAAAAGCCTGCATTACTTCAACCAGTGCATGCACGCTTTCCAAAGGAAGAGCATTGTATAATGAAGCACGGTAACCACCAACATCTCTGTGACCGCGTAATCCGCTAAGATTAGCTTCTTTGCATAATTTGTCAAATTCAGCCTCCAGCTCAGGCTTTTCCATAATGAAAGTTACATTCATATATGAACGATCTTCTTTTGCTGTAGTTCCTTTGAACAAGCTGTTGCGGTCTATTTCTCCATACATCGCAGCTGCTTTTTGTTCATTGATCTTTTCTATCCAAGGTATTCCACCATTGTCCTTCAGCCATTTCATTGTAAGCATGCTCACATAGATCGGAAATACAGGAGGTGTGTTATACATACTGTCGCCTTTGATATGTACCTGGTAATCAAGCATGGAAAGCATCTTTCTGCCTGTTTTGCCTAATCTTCTTTCGTCCACAGCAACCATTGTAGCTCCTGCAGGTCCCATATTCTTCTGTGCTCCGGCATAGATCAAAGCAAAATCATTTCCATTGACCTGACGGCTGAAAATATCACTGCTCATATCGCAGACCAAAGGAACAGAAGTCTTAGGAAAGTTTTTCATCTGTGTCCCATAGATGGTGTTGTTTGATGTAATGTGGAGGTAATCAAGGCTTGAAGGGATCTCATAACCTTTTGGGATATAAGTGAATTTTTTATCTTCAGAAGAAGCAATCACTTCAGTGTTTCCAATCATTTTTGCTTCCTTGATAGCTTTACTTGCCCAAACTCCGGTATTGATATATCCGGCTGTCCCCTCAGTACGAAGAAGGTTGTAAGGTACCATTGCAAACTGGAGGCTTGCACCGCCACCAAGAAACAATACCTTGTAATTATCATTCAATCCCAATAATTCTTTTACCAATGATCGTGCTTCATCCATAACCTTTTCATAGTTTTTGCTTCTGTGAGAGATCTCAAGCAAAGACAGGTTTAGATTATCAAAATTAATACAGGCATCTGCGGCTTGTTTTAAAACCTCAGCAGGGAGAATACCGGGACCAGCACTGAAATTGTGGACCTTGATCATTTCTTTAGTTAACATATGTTGAATTTTTTGTTTGACATTGGAGTAGGGTGAGGACAAACATTGTAATCAGTTGATTATACTACGAAATTAAAAATAATTTGAACGTGAAATTCAAACAGCACCGGAAATATTATTCGGTTTTCTTTTTTTTCGGTTTGGACCTTTTTTTCATTTCCTCTTTGTAATTGTTGCTTTTAGCTTCCGGGCCCGATCTGGTATCTGTAGGATTATTGTAAAGCTTGTCGTTTTCGTTTTTATCATTTACCGCATTGAGGTCCTTTCCATAATTCCATTTGCCTTTTTTAAAGCCGAAGCCATCGAAGCTCATATCGCTGCAATAATATTGGTACTGGCCCTCCAGAGTCGGTTTTATAGGTGCAAGATGGGCGAAAACGATAGAATCTTTTTTTGAGCTGTATTTTAAAGACATACTGCAGGTGGCTGAATATTCAAAGATCACCCTTTTAGGATATTTTTTACCATAATTGAATATATCGGCACCGAATCGGGGAATGCCGGTGTTATCGAAGGTCAGAACATCAATGATCTTTTTCTGCGAAAATTTATCATTGCCATCCCATCCCAGCAGTGTATAATAATTTTTAGTGCGGGTTTTGGTATGAATGATCTTGTAATAACGCATCCCGTACCATTTTTTGTTGTCAGTAATGGTGTTCTCCGGATTTTTGATCTCGGAGGATCTGTCGGTTAAAGGATATAACTGAATAGTTTCAGTCTTACTTTTTTTAAAGAGCCCTTTTTTTGTTTCGGAATGTTTTGATTGAATAAAACCGAAATATTCAAACGTGCCGTCACTTTTTTCCAGATGCCAGTGAATGATCCTGAATTTGTTATCAGGAGAACGAAGAATGCTTAAATCCTTTTTCAGGGAATCAAATTCGTAATTCTCAAAGGAATTTGGTTCGTGCAGGATACTGTCAAACTTTTCAATAAGCAATCCGTTTTGAAGCGCCTGGTTTTCACCCGTAGAAGAATATAGTTTCTTGCAGATAGTGCTTAATTCAGATTCTTTCAATGCTATTGCAGACTTCTCGTGTCCGGATTGCGAAAATCCGATATGAATGCTGAAAGTCATTAAAATAAAAAGCAATTTTCTCATGAATAACAAGCTGGACCTGATATGTAAAGGTAAGAAAATAAAAACGGAAAGCTAAATCTCCAGTTCTCATCATCAACACAGCAATCTACAGGGCAAACAGCCGCACATTGAGGTTCGTCATGAAATCCTACACATTCAGTACATTTATCAGAAACTATATAATAAAGATCCATTGCGACAGGGGCATGAGGAGTTTCAGCATCTGTGGTCATACCGCTTTTGGAAACAAAAGTTCCTTTTAAAGTAGTCCCATCAGCAAAACGCCATTCGTTACCACCTTCATATATTGCATTGTTCGGACATTCCGGTTCACAGGCGCCACAGTTAATGCACTCTTCAGTGATTTTAATTGCCATAAGGTATTTGTTTTTATTAGTTTTGTAAAAATTCGGTGCAAATATAAGATAAAGCCGTTAAAATACCGAATCAGACAAGGATAATTAATGAAAACAGAAGTTTTCTGACCCGGGTAAGAAGGATAAGACCAATCTTTTGAATGAACATTTTTATGATGATATGGAAGAGCTTGTCCGTAATGTTCATATTCACAATCAATGGTTCTCTGAATCTAATGTAAGAAATGCTATTGAGGCTTTATCTGTAACGCTTAATGAAGATGAACTGAACAAATTTATTGCTCCATATCTTTCAGGAATCGATAAAAAGGCGCCTATCAGGGTTGCCGTTATAATGGCAGGTAATATCCCTATGGTTGGTTTTCACGATATGCTTTGCGTATTGTTATCAGGAAATAAATTTATCGGAAAATTATCTTCTGATGATAAGCTGCTGCTGCCTTTTATAGCAAAGATCTTAAAAACGATAGCTCCGAACTTAAATGAATATATTGAATTTACTGAAGACCGACTTGGGCCGATTGATGCGGTAATAGCTACAGGTAGCAATAACTCAGCCCGCTATTTTGAATATTATTTCGGAAAGTATCCGCACATTATCAGAAAGAACCGTAATTCAGTTGCTGTGCTTACGGGTAAGGAAAGTGTTACAGAACTTAGAGCTCTGGGTGAAGATATATTTACTTATTACGGACTCGGTTGCAGAAATGTGAGTAAATTATTTGTTCCGAAAGGATATAAGTTTGATGAACTTTATGGTGCTCTGGTTGGTTTCGGAGATCTTGTTCAGAATAATAAATACATGAATAACTACGAATATAACAGGACCGTTTATCTTATGAGCAGCGACACCTCTTTGCTTGATAATAATTTTTTATTGATGAAAGAAGATGCATCTTATACTTCACCAGTTGGTGTTTTGTATTATGAATATTACAATGATATTTCAGATGTGAATGCTAAGCTAACCGAAGAGAAAGAGCAGATCCAATGTGTGGTTTCCGGAAGTAAAGAAATAAGCAATGCGTTGCCATTTGGAAAAGCACAATGTCCTGCATTATCTGATTATGCTGATGGAGTAGATACTTTGCAGTTTTTGATAAGTATTTAATCTTTGTGCTGATAAGGTAAGAATATAGTAAATTTGGTGCCTAAGCCTTTCACACTTTTCATGGTAATGATTCCTTTCAACTTTTCTATTCCGATCTTAACTATATAAAGTCCAAGTCCTGTTCCGCTTACCGAAGTGGTTCCTCTGAAATACATATCAAATATCCGGCTTTGAAGATTATCATCTATTCCAATGCCGTTATCATCAAAAATGATCTCAATGCCATTGTCTTTTTTATTGAAAATAATTTCAAGGCATGATTGTGCTTTATGGTAATCCTGATACTTAACAGCGTTTTGAATAATGTTTTGAAAAACAGAGCTTAAAATAAGCTTATTGGAGAGTATCTCGCTGTTAAGATTATTATTGACAATGAATTTTACTCTTGAGAATCCTTCATGAAATTTTAGCTGGGAAAGTACACTGCTTACAATGCTTTCAAGATCGATCTCTTCAAGATTAACGATCATATCCCGCATTGTCATACTTTGTACCAGTGAAATAAGTGTTTCATCAAGTTTTAGTGCAGAAGCCTCGACCATTTGAAAATACTTTTTCGATGTCTCATCAGTAATTTCAGTTTTACTTACGTTCATAAGCCCGATGATGGAACTTAAAGGTCCGCGAAGGTCATGTGAAGCTCTGTAAATAAAAGTTTCCAATTCTTTATTGGCCGCTTTTAATTCTTCTTCCATTCTTATTGTTTCTGTCACATCCTGAAGAATACCTATGAGTCTAACCGGCTTATTATTTTCAAAAATATATTGGCCGCTGCCATAGACATATCCTATTGAACCACCATTCCGGATTATTTTTGCTTTGTAGGAGAAGGGAGTAAAAGTTTCCCATGCATATTTGGTTCGTTTTTCAATTTCATCTTTTTGCTCAGGGCAGATGAATGAAAGATAGTTTTCAAAAGAAGGATTAATTTCATTTGGACGTAATCCCAGGATATTATAAACCTCGTTGCACCAATATACCGATCCATTTATCAGATCATGTTCCCAGTTGCCCATTTTTGCTGCAGACTGAGCTTCAGCCAGTTTTTCCAGGCTCTCACTAAGTCTTTTTTCAGTGGTTTTCTTCTCCCATTTCTCTTGCTTTTCAATTAAAGCCCTGGTGATCTTTGAGGGTAATGTAAAGATCTTATCTTTAAGAACATAATCGGTTACACCATTTCTAATCAGCTCAACTGCGTTTTCTTCGCCTATTGTTCCAGAAACAATTATGAATGGGATTTCAGGATTTAGATACTGTTTAACTTCAAATGCCTTTACGGCATCAAATGAGGGGAGAGAAAAGTCAGATAAGATAATATCAGGAGAAAAATCTTTGATCTTTTTTTCAAAGTCTGTTTTAGTTTCAGCTGTTTCGCTTATGAATTGAAGAGCATCTTTTTTTAATGCATGTAAAATCAATACAATGTCATCAGGATTATCTTCCAGCAATAATATTTTGATTGGTTCCGACATTTACAAAGGCGGCTGATTAAGCAAGAGCCAATATACACCTAATTCGGAGATTGCATCCGTAAAGTTGTCGAAGCCGACCGGTTTTACTATATAACTATTGACTCCCAGCTCATAACAAACCTTTATATCAGGGTCTTCCCGAGAGGAAGTAAGTATAATTACGGGAATTGCTTTTGTGCGCTCATCCGACTTCAATGTTTTTAATACTTCAATGCCGCTGACCTTCGGCATTTTAAGATCCAGTAAAATTATCTTAGGTTGGTGATTAACATTCCTGTTCTCAAACTTACCTGTTCCAAAAACAAAATCGATGGCTTCTGCTCCATCTTTCACATGTATTACACTATTTGAAAGGCCTTTCTTTTTAAGAGCACGAATCGCCATTTCTGCATCACTCGTATTATCCTCAACCAATAATATTTCAATCTCTTGTTTTGCCATAACTTTATTATTTAAGAGGCAGTGTAAAATAAAAATCAGCGCCTTCGTTTACCTTTCCCTCTGCCCAAACCCGACCTTTATGTTTACTGATGATCCTTTGAACGATTGCCAGCCCTACACCGGTTCCTTCAAATTCATCACTTCCATGAAGCCTCTGAAACACCCCAAAAAGTTTATGCCCGTATTGCATATTAAAGCCTGCACCATTGTCGCTGATTTGATAAATCACTTCATTTCCTTTGATTTCAGAATTGATCCTTATTATCGGTTTCTCCACCTTAGAAGAGTATTTGACAGCATTTGAAATTAAATTATAAAACACCTGGTTTATTAATGCGTAATCTCCCTGAACATTTTCGAGTTTTCCAATTTTGAATTCAGCATGATGCTTTGCGTTTTTATTTATTTCATTGATTGTTCCGTCAATCATTTCTTTAACATCGATCTCTGATTTCTGAATTTCTTTTCTGCCTAAGCGGGAAAAAGCCAAAAGGTCATCAATAAGATTTCCCATTTTTTGTGCATTATATTGCACAGTGCTAAGTAGTCGTTTTCCTTCCTCATCAAGTAAAGACGCATAGTCTTCTTCTATCATTTTTGCGTATCCGTTGATCGCCCGAAGCGGTGCTCTCAGGTCATGCGAAACAGAATAACTGAACGATTCAAGTTCTTTATTTACGGATTCCAATTGCACTGTGCGCTCCAATACCCTGGCTTCAAGTTCTTCATTCAGTTTTTGTATTGAAGCTTCTGCGGCTTTTCGCTTTGTGATATCGATTGAAAGAATAAATACACCTTCCGGAACTGGTTGTATGCTTAATTCAAACCATCCTTTTGAGCCATCGTGGTATGAAAATTCATTGACCAAGAATTCCGGTTTTGTGCTATCCATGCATCTTGAAAGAACATTGAATAATTCTGTATTCTCAATCCCGGGATAAACCTCCATCATTGTGTGTCCCAGTAGTTCTTCACGGGTATGTTTTCCCTGGATGGCAACGGCTTCATTTACATACATGTATTTCCAGTTCCTGTCTATGATCTGGATCCCTTCCATCATTTTATCCAGTGTGTTCCATATTTTTAGTTCGCTTTCCATAAGTTTTTTTTCCGATTCTTTGCGTTCTGTGACATCGCGGTAGTTAGACACAATTGCTTTAATACTTTCATCATGCAGCATATTATTCATTGTTCCCTCCAGCCAGACTATCCGCCCCTCTTTATTGATAATGCGAAGCGATACAGGGAATGGTTTTCCCGGGTTTTCCAATGCTGTTCTGATGTTCTTCAAAGCGCTGTCCCGATCTTCCGGTGCAACCAATTCATGCCTTTTCAATTGCATTATTTCAGAGATGGAATATCTGCTTATTTTTTCGATAGCAGAATTGATATATAGGATATTATTATTCTCATCTATCAGTGAAATAATATCTTCTGAATTCTCGATCATTGAACGAAAACGTCTTTCATTATTAATGATCTCTTTTGTTCGGGTCTCAACGATCTGCTCTAATTCAGCATTTAATTTCATAAGATTTTCTTCTGCGGTTTTTCTTAGTACATCTTTTTTATTTAAGCTGGTAGCATTAAGCCATATGAGAATAAAAAAGAGAATGATGATGCTAAGAATGAGGATGGCCACCCCAAATTCTTTTGAATACAATCCCTGCCAGTCGCCTAAAAGCCTTAAGTATCCGAGGAGAGTTGGAATTATTATAACTGCGGGGATGAGTAAACGGGCAGATGCACTGCCTGAATAGGATGCTGTAAAGTTCCTCATAATTCCTGTATCAGGACTCATGAATAAAATTGCCAGTGAGAGGAGTAAAAATGTTAATGCCGTATGTACTGCCATTGGAATGTATTTGAACACTCCGTAAAAAGATTCCACCTGGTATAAATAACCCAGCAGCGACAGAAGTCCAAGGAATAGGGTAGAGAGGGAAAGGATCTGCGCAAATACCTGTTTCGTAGAATCTTGAAATTGAATCAATGCTAAACTAGCTCCGGCCATCATAAAACTGAAGGCTGTATTGGGAGCCATTCGGTTTGGTGTCTTTCCTATGAGATCATTATCAAGTTTGTCGGAGAATAAGAATGAGTCGATATGAAAGTCAATTTCCATTAACAATCCTAATAATTTCAGAAAACCTACAGAGAATACAATAGTAGAAAGTATCATTATTAAAGAAGATCGTTGTTCCTTCTTTGAGAGTGCTATAAAAACAGTACTTGCGGAAAGTATGAATAAGACTGCAGTTACAGGGTTCATCGCAACAAGAGTAGGGATTGGCCTCTTAAATCTTTCTATATCGAATTGCCAGCCGAGAATAACCAAAATACTAATTCCAATCACTACGGTCGACAGGCCTTTACTCCAGAATTTTAGTTGAGTATATAATTCAGTGTTTTGATACGGCATGCGTGAAATCTTTTCTTACCAAATATAAAAACAATCTGTAAAGAGAACTAACCTTTCACCGAAAGGTTCATGTTTAATTGGGCATGATGTAAAAACGCTCTTAAATAAAAAAACAACGAAACAGATCGCTTCGTTGTTTTTCTGGAAATAGTCGCTTATTTGCCCATTTCTACCCGGTATGATTGGAGAAAGCGAATAACATTGTCAATATTAAGTTCCTGTTGCTTGAATTCACCAATATTAAGACTGCAGACAAAACTCCAGATCTCCAGAATGTTATCTGTTTTTACGGTGTAAGGTGCGTATGCCGGATTATCAGAATGAAATTCGAATATGTTCTGAGCTCTTTTCTTTTCGCGGTATAAGCGCTTATAAACAAGTCCGTCATCCTTTGTAAGTACAATATATGTTTGCCCGTCCTTCACTTCATCAAATGTTTCCACATACCTTCCAACCACAACAGTTCCATTCTTTAATGGCGGCATAGAATCTCCTTTGATAGGAAAGGCGCGGTGTTTACCTACAATTTTAAAGGGAAGATTCATAACCGGAAGATCTTCTATGAACTCAGGATCTGCATATCCGTTCAGATAACCCGCCATCGCTCTCATTCCCACAACCTCCACAAGGTCGTTGTTTTCATGATCAACCTGAATCGGCAATAAGGTGCGGTTCTTTCCGATCTTCATTAAAGAATTTGGATTTGTTCTTTGCAGATCGGCCCGAATGAGCGCATCTACAGAGATCTTAAAATAATCGGCAAGAAGAATAAGGATCTCGATCGGTGGCTGGTTCCTGTTTTCTTCATATGCTCCAAGTCTGGCCCTGGTAATTCCAAGTGCTTCGGCAAGTTGTTCCTGGGAAAAGCCTGTGTCTTCCCTTAAAATGCGGATGTTTTTTGCGACTCTCATGATTGCTATGTTTTGTAGTACAAATATACTACTTTTTATAGTATGTTTGCAACGGAGATGAAAATTTTTTTTGAGGGGAAGAATTAATACCCTGATTTAAAAAAATTTAATAGAAGACCAATGCCATGGTTACACTATAATTAAATCAGATCCGGTATTAAAGTTTTGTTTGTGAAGAAAGTGCCGCGTGATGAGAATCCGCGGCATTTTTTATTTCTAAAAATTGTAAAAGATTCTTATTCCCAAAGCGTGCTGAAATTTGAATTTTGGATCAGGTCCAATATTCACACCTTCATACGTTGGGTTATAAAGCAGCTGGATCCTGCAAAGTTCATTAACATTGAAATTTACCCCCATTCCTGCAAAAGCACCGAAACCAACTCCTACAGGCTTTCTCACCTGGTAAGCAGGATATCCCGGCTGATAGTAATAACTTGTAAGGTCGATCAATAATCCATCCCCAATGAGAATCTCATTTTTATCAAATTTGGCAAGTGTCATGTGAAGTCCGCCTTCAAGAATAAAATTCACTTTTTCGCTTTCACCCAGTAATCGCTGATAACCCAGCTGAAGAAATAAGCGTTGTTCGGTACCTTTAATTGCACATGTTTTAATGGCAGTATTGATCTGTGTAGAATTTGTTGGAGGCAATGTTACTATGGTGAAATTGCCTGTTACATTCAGCTTTGCCACATTTAAATTTAAGAGTATCGCATTCTTTGCATCCACGGAATATCTGCCGTTAAGGCCAATCAAAAAAGCGGGAGCATAACGCATATTGACCGGCATATCGCTTTCATTGAATGTCCATTCGCCATGCTGAACGCCCAGAGCCTGTGCTACAAGATCCACCTGTCCATATCCGCCACCGTATTCCATCACGATCTTCTGATACATAAAACTGTTTTCGAAATTGTTGCGTTCTCCGTTCATATTAAAGCCATATCCATCGTATAGCTTTGCGGTGTATTTGTTGGCGAAATAAGATCCTATATATAATCCGAGATTAAGCCCTTTGGTCTTAAGTGGGGCATGAGCGGTTTCACTGTCAGTTTCTTCCTGTGAGAAGGCCGGTTTGATAAGCAGCAGTAGTAATAATGTTACTTTAAAAATTTTATGCATTCGATTATAAAATTGGTGATGATTGTTACTCAAAGATAAAACTATTTTTTCTTTAAAGGTAACAGAAGATAGTCGAGTCCGTTCAACTTGATCTCAAGCTGAAGCTGCAGCAGCTGGCCGATCTTACCTGGTGGGAAACCTTTCCGGCTGAACCATTCCAGATAAGAAACAGGAAGATCGCAAATGATGCAGCCTTTGAATTTTCCAAAAGGCATTCTCATTTCAACAAGTGATAATAAGAGTTTAGGATCCATTGATTGATTCTAGATTGTACCAGCCACCAGTCTTCGACAAGCTCAGACTGACCACGCGCGTTGTCATATTGAGCCTGTCGAAATAGTTGCGCAGGCTGAATTCAAACATACGAAAAATAACGAAAAGATATAATCGAGGATTTCTGATAGGCCATGTATTTCAATCCTGTTTAATGAACTAATTTGTTATATTTGGAAAGAACTAAACTCTCCTTATTTTTTATGAAGCATGATTTGAAATTCGTTATAAGATTTCAAAAAGCAACAGGGAATTTTTATCTTGTTATTTTATCAGTACTCTTATTTTCGGGAAAGCTTCAGTCTCAGGATCAGCAGTTAATTGATTCTCTTGAAAGATATTTACCAACAGTTACTGTCGACAGTAATAAAATAGAAGTACTGAATGAACTTTCGGCACAGATAGTAGACATGGATCCTGCTAAAGCTATGAGATATGCAGGAGACGCTTTAAAACTTGCCGAATCGATCAATCACAAACGTTATACTGCAACTTCACTTCATAATCTTGGGAACGGACATTATAATCTTGGCGAATATAAACTTGCCTTATTTTGTTACCTCAAAGCTTTTCATATTCATGAAGCGCTGGGAAATAAAAAGGGATTGTTAACAGCTTCGGGTTCTATCGGAAATGTATTTCTGGATATGAGGCAGCCGGATCAGGCTTTAAAATATCTTGAGCAAACTCTTGTTATAAGCAAAGAATTAAATAATAAAAGGGGTATGGCGTCAGCACTGTTATCAATAGGCACGGTTTACAGCGAGAAAAAAGATTATAAAAAAGCATTGGAATATTCTTTTGAATCATTAAAGATCTTTCAGGAAATAAATTTTAAGGAAGCAGTAGCCACCTGTTTTAATAATGTTGCCGATAGTTATCATAAACTGAAAGATTATCCAAAGGCAATGTTCTATGTTACCAAAGCTTTTGAAACCTATAAAGAAACAGGCAATATTTATGGAATGGCGCTTGCGCTGAACAACCTTGGTGATTTTTATACATCAACCGGAGATCCGGAAAAAGCTCTTACATATTACACCCGTGGACTTGAGCAGGCAAAACTTATTGGTGCGACAGACAGGATAGTTGCTGCATACAGGGGAATATCGCAGGCTTATAAGAAAATGGGTAAGTACCGTGAAGCATTAAATATGAATGAGATCTTTCAAAAAATGAATGATTCTATTTATAATACAGAAAGTGCAAAGCAGCTGGCAGAAATGCAGACGCGTTTTGAAACGGAGAAAAAAGCAAAGGAGATCGATCTGCTTACAAAAGATAAAAAGATAAAAGAAGATGAGCTTACGCGCCAGCGACTTATCATCTGGACAATTGCAATAGGCGGAGTGCTTGTGCTGCTCTTAGCTTTATTGGCGATCCGTGCGAATGGTCAGAAACGAAAAGCGAACAGAGAATTAGAGGTCAAGAATAAAAAGATAGAAACAGCTTATAATATTATTGAAGTGCAGCATAAAGATATCAAAGACAGTATCCGTTATGCAGAGCGTCTTCAGAATGCGATTCTTCCAACTGTGTCATTCGAAAGAGAATTCGGCAAGAACGCTTTCGTATTTTACAAACCGAAGGATATTGTCAGCGGTGATTTCTATTGGCTTGAATCAGCAGTAAATAATGCAGGAGAAAAACAGGTGCTGTTTGCAGCAGTTGATTGTACAGGCCATGGAGTGCCGGGAGCTTTCATGAGTATTGTAGGACATAATCTTTTAAAGCAGGCGGTAAAAGAGCATGGTAAAACAAAACCTTCAGAAATACTTGATGAGCTGAATTCAGGTTTGAGTGAGACTCTACGTCAGAAAGAAGAAGATTCGGTTGTTAAAGACGGAATGGACATGGCTTTATGTGCATTGCATAAAAAGGATGGTAAACATTTTCTTGAATTTTCTGGAGCTAATAATCCGGTTTGGATAATCCGTGCAGGTTCCCCGCCAATGCTGGAAGAGATCAAAGGAGATAAATTTCCAATTGGAATTTTTATCGGTGAAAAACTAAATCAATTCAGATGTCATACAACAGAGTTGTTTCCGGGTGATACTGTTTATATTTTTACTGATGGATATGCTGATCAGTTTGGAGGAGATAAAGGGAAAAAATTTAAATATAAACCTATACAGCAATTATTGCTGAGTATTCAGGAAAGGTCAATGCCTGAACAAAAAGAGATACTTGATAAAACTATTCTTTCCTGGATGGGTAATCTGGAACAGGTCGATGATATCCTGATGATTGGAGTCAGGATAAGTTGAAAATTCCCTTACAGTTAAGTGAACCTTCTAATGCTCTCATTTAGAGAACATTAGAAGTACACATTATTCACCTTTACATTCTTAAGCGTCCACCCCTTTAAGGATCTTGTTCATAAGAATCTGGCGGGCAAAACGTATGTTTTCCATCTTGTCTTTTGCCGCATCACTTGGTTTAAAGGTAATAAGTCTCATGTCGAGTTTCTGAATAAAACGCATGATTAAATGATTGATATATCCTTTTTGTTTCATACCGGTGATCTCATTATTAATAAATGATTCCACTGATTTAGGGTCATCACATTTGATGATCTCTTCTACGATTTCTTCTTTGAAAAATTGGAACATGGCGAGTAAAGTTTTAGTTTATATATGTTTGTTTTTTTAATTCTGAGATTCAAAAGTAATCGTGTACAAAGGCTTCAGTTTAAAGTTTCGTTATGAACGGAATTTTAATAGCCGAAACAAGAATAAATTTATCTGATCACCACCCGTAACCGCCAAGATTAACAGTATCCGGGTTAAAAGTAGGGCGTATGCTTAGGATAGGGATGGGTGAGTGATTCACCATCTGCTGAGCAAAAGGTCCCATAAAATATTCTGAGATTCTCATTTTATCAATATCAGCCATGATAACTATCAGGTCGATGTTTTTCTTTTCGGCATATTTCAAAACTCTCTCTGCGAGGTAAGGAGAGGATTTTACTTTAACAGAGCATGAAATACCATGTTTCTCAATAATTCTTTTTATTTGGGCGGCTTCAAGTTCTATTTTTCTAACCTGGTCTTTATCGTCATCTGTATCAATTCCTAAAACATAAATTTTTGCTCCGAAGATCTCTGCCATCTTTAATGCATAATCCACTTTCTCTCTTGAATGAGGCTTATCACGGAAAGGGAGAAGGATGTTTTTAAATGCAGGTTGAACCACATTCATGTGGATTGAAAGAACAGGGCACTTTGCTTCGTTTACTACACGAAATGTATTACTTCCTGTAATGAATTCGCGGAAACCTTTAACACCATGTGTTCCCATTACTATCAAATCGGCTTTGGTGCTTTCTGCGGTATCTAAGATCTCTTCTTTCACCCAGCCATTCGTTACAATGCCGAGAATGTTTACACCATCTTTCTTTTTGATCTTTTGAGTGATCTTCAGAAGATGTTCCTTGGACTGTTTGATAACAGATTTTTCATAGCTTTCAAGATTAGTGAAAGTGAGAGCTGTATAATCTGTAGAAGGAGCATAGGAATAAGTAGTTTCTACTACATTAATAAGTGTTATGTCAGCCTTGGTTTGCTTGGCAATGTAAACAGCCTGATCAAGGGCTTTCAGAGATGTCTCTGAAAAATCGATAGGCACTAATATCTTTTTAATGTTGAAGATTTCCATGGTGGTTCTTTTTCTATGGTATTGCCATAAAATATGCCATTTCTGGAAGCCTTTATTAACAAGGGGGTGTTAAATCAGGTGAGTAAAAAAATACTCATTCAGGCAAAAAAATGAGGTTAAATTGATGAATTCTATCGATTAAAACTTCCTTTGGATTTTAAATAAGTATTACTAAATACTTGCCAATGAAAACGAAGGAAAAATTTGTGTTGTTTAATTATCCGACTGATTCATGCCTCCGCGCAGATCCTGAAACAAGTTCAGGATGACCACCAAACTACACAGCTGTTCTCCGAAATTAGCCCGCAATGGCTTTACCCAGCTCTTTAAAATCAATACCATCAAAGTTTCCGGAGCTCATCATAAGAAGATTCTTGTTCTCAAAATTCATTTTTAAAAGATCATTGAGAAGCTGCTTGGAGCTGGTGCAGACAGAAATATTCTTTCCTCCGAAAGCATTTTTAACCTGCTCTTCAGTTATAGGTTTTAATTTTTTATGTTCGATAGTATGAGGGTTGAAATAAACAATTGCTTCATCCGCAAGCTCCATTGATCCTTCATACTCTTTCAGGAAATTTTCATTCAGGCTGCTGAATGTATGAAGTTCCATGCATGCGATCAATTTGCGATCCGGAAATTGTTTTTTCACAGCTTGTGTTGTTGCTTTCAGCTTCGAGGGAGAATGTGCAAAGTCTTTATAAATTGCTGTCTTCGAATTTTTATTTACCAGCTCCAGACGTTTTGATGCGCCTTTAAAACTTTTGATGGCACTGTAAAACTGCTCATCTGAAACACCTATCTGGATACACACTATTCTTGCACCATTTAAATTCATCAGGTTATGATCACCGAAAATCTCCAGCTCTGTATTCCCGACAGAAGTATCGGTGAGAACAGTTATACCTTCTTTAATACTATTTGCAGGAACAGCATAAGGGAATTTTTTTATATCTGCTCTTGCATGTTCACACACTTTCTTCACTTCAGGATCGAGCTCGCAGTATACAAGGCTTCCATTTGGTTCTATCAGATCAGCAAAGATGCTGAATTGCTCAACGTAATTATCGAATGTTGGAAATACATTGATGTGATCCCATGCGATTCCGCTGAGGATAGCCACATTTGGTTTATACAAATGAAATTTCGGACGTCTGTCAATCGGAGATGATAAATATTCATCACCCTCGATCACCGCTATCTTCGCATCTTTTGTAAGTTTCACCATTGTATCGAAACCTGCAAGCTGAGCACCAACCATATAATCACAATCAATTTTATGATGGTTGAGTACATGCAGGATCATGGCTGTAATAGTTGTTTTTCCATGACTACCACCTACAACTACACGGATCTTATCTCTTGTTTGTTCATAGATGTATTCGGGATAAGAATATATTTTTAATCCCAATTCCTGTGCTTTTAATAATTCGGGATTATCAGCTCTTGCGTGCATTCCGAGGATGATCGCGTCAAGTCCTGAATGTATATTATTTACATCCCAGCCTTCTTTTGCGGGAAGCAATCCTAAATCAGCAAGACGGGTTTTTGAAGGTTCAAAGATCTCGTCATCAGAGCCTGTTACTTTGTATCCTTTTTTATGCATTGCAATGGCCATGTTATGCATTGCACTTCCTCCGATTGCTATTAGATGTACTTTCATTTTGTTTGGTTAATGGTTGAATGGTTAATGGTTAATGGTTAATGGTTAATGGTTAATGGTTAATGGTTAATGGTTAATGGTTAAATTTATTGATTAAGCATGCTTGAAATGAACCGAGGATTTGAAGTTTTAAACAAGCGAAAGTTAATGGAACAGACTTAGAACGCGGATGAAACGGAAAGGACGGATCTGAAACGGATTTAAAAAGGTTTGGCAGGGTCGGGATTACAAACTGCAAGATGAATAATTTTAGTTCTAAATAAAATTCGGAGTCGCGGGTGAGACCTGGCTGGACGCGATGTCGTGTCGGGGTGAACCTTTTTTTTCTAAAAAATCTTAACAGGAGCTTTAGTTCTCCTGTTTTAGATTTTTAGAAAAAAGAGGAGAGGCGTGTAGGAATCGTCCGGCCTTGATCTTTTGTTTCTTTTCTGTCAAGAGAAAAGAAAATAGTAAGAGAAATTAACGCTTAAGTCGGGGATCCAGGGCATCTCTTAATCCTTCTCCCAAAAGATTGTAGATCGTTACAGTAAGAAAGATCGCAAGTCCCGGAAATACAACCAGCCACCATGCGCTGTACTGTTCGCGTCCCGCATTTAATAATGATCCCCAGGTTACAGTATTTGGAGGAACACCAACTCCAAGAAAAGACAAAGCTGATTCAATCAGGATAGCGGAAGCTACTCCGAAGGCGATTGCGACAAGGGCAGGAGCTATAGCATTCGGCAATGCATGTTTGAAGATGATCCGGGACTCTGAGAAACCCATTGATTTCGCAGCCTGAATATATTCAAGAGTGGAAACACGAAGAAACTCTGCGCGTGTTAATCTTGCAATGGATGTCCAGCCGGTAAGTCCAATGATCACCATTATATTGATGATCGACTTTTCTTTTGCGATTGCTGCTACAGAAATTATCAGGATAAGCAGAGGCATTGAGATAAGGATTTCGATGCAGCGGGAAATGATTGAATCAACAGGAATAAACACTGATCTGTTAAGAAATGGAAATCTGCCGATAATCTTTCCAATAAAATAAAAGATAAGAAGAACAAAACAAAAGATAAGCAGACTCAATAATAATTGTCCGACCATGGCAAGGCTTGATATTGAAAATCCATCAGCAATAGAGTAAGAGCGAACAGAAAAACCATAATACCAGGCAAAGATGATTCCGAGCAAAAATGTCCAGAAGGCACCGCGGCTTGTCTGAAGCTTTGTGTCTCCGAAATAACCCGCCAATGCTCCAAGTACGAGTCCGAGTAATGAAGCAATTCCCATTGATAAAATTCCTATAGTCAGCGAAACACGTGTTCCGTTTATCAATCCCGAAAGAACATCTTCACCCCCTTTGTTAGTTCCAAGCAAATGTCTGAAACGTGAAGGCATTTCAACCTGTTCTCCGTCTTTGTTTGTAAAAAGCTGAGGAGCTCCCGGTGCAACATACTCTGCATTATCGTAATCAGTTTTATTCGGTGCATAAGGAACAGGTGCGAAAATAATTGTTTCAGCATCCAGTTTTTTCCATTCAGTTATATCAAACTGAAGATTTTCTGTTTCACCGGTCTGTTCATTTCTGATCTCACAATTATTTGAAAATGAAAAAGCAGGAAACATAGAAACTCCTTTGTATTTACAATACAGAGGCTGATCAGTGGCAATGAATGGAGCAATTAAGGCTATGAACGCAAGAAAGATAAGTATGCGGTAAGAATAATATGCAGGTTTATTTTTTTTGAATTGAGCCCAGGCGTATTTCTTAAAATCAAACTGATTTATATTTTTGGAAAAGGTAATATGTTCTTTTACGCTGCTCATTATTTATAAGAGATCCGCGGATCTGCAATAGCATATAAAATATCAGAGATTAAATATCCAACCAGTGTTAAAAAACCTGTGATGGTGAACACTGCAATGATCATTGGATAATTATTGCTTTGAATTCCGAGAAAGGTTTCAAAGCCCATTCCCGGTATGGTGAAAATGCTTTCAATTATTACAGATCCTCCGATAGCGGCAGGAAATATATTTGCGAAAACTGTTATAATAGGAAGTAATGAATTTCTAAATGCATGTTTCCAGATCACTTTATTTTCCGGCAAACCCTTAGCACGAGCAGTACGGATATAATCCTGTCCTAATGTTTCTATCATTGATACGCGCATGGTACGGGATAAGAAAGCGAAGGAACTGTATGTGTAACAAATTGCAGGAAGGATCAAGTAGGGTAAGGATAATTTTATTTTTTCGAAAAGACCTGCATCATCCGGATAACCAGTTGCAGGTTTAACGCCTGATGCGGGAAACCAAGGGAAGACATCAGTGTTTGCGAAAGTCATCAGAAGTAAAGTCGCCAGCCAGAATGATGGCATAGAATATAACATAAATAAAATGACTGATGATGTACGATCAAAGCGGGAACCTCTTTTCGCTGAAGCTTTTACTCCTATGGGAATACTAACAAGATAAGCCAGGATAACAGAAAGCAAAGCGAAGAACATTGACCATCCTATCTTGGAAAAGATCACATCTGAGACAGGTTGTTTGGTTGTGTAAGAAGTTCCGAAATCAAGACGGATCAATCCTTTTGAGAATTGTCCTCCATCACCAAAAAGCCAGCGGTGATATTGATTTTGTGTTCCGTAAAAAGCAAGACGGGGAATATAATTTTTCCATTTAGTGCTTGCTGCAGGGATTTTATTATAATCTACAATGACTGAATTAAAAGGTGACCTGAAAGGATCAAAAAAAGGATAAATAGAAAGTATTGTATTTATCTTTTTAAACTTTGCATCAATTATCACAGGTTCGTGTGAAGACTTTAGCGCAAGCACTTCATATTTTAACTGGTTCATATTCTCCAGCACTTCATTTGTATTGTGTTTTTTTATTTCATTGGAATCCGGAGAGAATAACATCAATGAATTATAAAATTGATTCAGTGAGTTTGAATATTGTTGGATCTCCTGCCAGTTGCCGTGCCGGTCAATAAGGCGATCCATAGCTTCACGTTCATTCTTATCGAAGATCCTGTAAAGCGTATCAGGCCTGGATAACGAAGTAAGAGAAACATAAAAAACAGGGAGATCGAGTCCTAGTTTTTTCCGCCAGAAGATCTTATCCTGAATTTGGCTGAGGCTTTGAGTGCCGATATCACCGCCAGATTGCGAGGATGAAACCATTCGTTCAACAGGATCACCCGGAGCATTAATGCTTATAATAAATCCAAGGAGAGTTATTACTATAAGTGTAGGAATAAAAATAAAAATTCGTTTTACAATGTAGCCGAGCATTGATTTTTATTAGTTAGCTGCTGCTGCAGCCTTTACACTTGTTCCTGTGTTTGATAAAAGTTTCAGATTTGTAAGCCAGTTACCCGGACGTTCAAAATACATTTCTTGGTTGCCGAATCTTTTATGGATCACGTTTCTGCGTAGAGAAGAGAACATAAAAACATAAGGCTGTTCGTCATAAACGATCTGCTGGAATTTCTTAACGAGAACAGCACGTTTATTATCATCCATTTCATATTTGATCGAATCAATGATCGCGTCTGATTCTGCGTTTCCGAATCCACCGAAATTTGAACCTTTAGTAACCCATGCGGAAGTATGCCAGATCTGTGTATAATCTTCAGGAGCAAAGCTGCCGCCCCATCCGCCAATCATCATGTCGAAATCATGGTTGTTTGCATTGCCGATGATAACAGAAAAGTCAAGAGGATTCATGTTCGCTTTCACACCCGCTTTGTACATAGCCTCTGAAGTCATCTGAGAAATATCTTTCCAGGCAACATCAGAATTAGAATAGTTAAGGTCGAATTCGAATTTTATCTTTTTACCATCAACCATTTTATCTCGGATGTTATCACCATCTGTATCTTTCCATCCCGCTTCATCAAGTAATTTTTTGGCACCTTCAATATCGAATTGAATAAGTTTCAGGTCTGAATTGTATTCAGGTTTTAATGGAGAAACGGGGCCGACAATACGTTTGTTTTTTCCTTTATTCACCACTTTATTGATGTCATCAAGAGGAACAAGCATTGCGATTGCACGTCTGGTTTTCTTATCAGTGAAAATAGGTTTGCGTTTGATCCCATCAGGTTTCTGGTTCATACACATATAACCATAGTAATATGTGTCGGTGAAGCGGGCGTTATAATTTGCATTGAAGTTTGTATCCTTTTGTAGTTCGATGAGTGTCTTTGTGGAGATAGAAGTGGTGGCATCAAGAGCCTGTGATTTGAATTCAAGGATCTGAGAATTCTGATCTTTATTCAGTTTGAAAATGATCTTGTCAGGAAATGAAGTTTCATACATATTTTTTGAATTCATGCTCCAGTGATCTTTTTTTCGGGCAAGGATCATCTCTTGTCCGGCATCCCATTTTTCAACATAATATGGTCCGGCACCAACAAGGAATTTGGGATCATGACCGTATTTAGCGCTGTTAAATTCAGCAGCCCAGCCATTCAGATCCTTTTGCTGATCCGCTTTAAATTTTGGATCGTCAAATTGCTGGAAAGTGTATTTCGACATGATATTGGTCTTGTCGAAGAAAGTACGCTGCATGATAGGATAATCAGCCAGGAACACAATGTTCTGAATGTATTTCCTTTTCATTTTAAGAGTGAACTTACGTGGAGAAGTTTTATCTACAATGATATCCTCAAGATTATCCAGATAAGGTTTAGCGTGGGGATTATTGGTTAACGGGTTTTTGCAGGCTTTGAAAGTGTAAATAATATCTTCAACAGTGATAGGAGAACCATCATCAAATTTAATATCATCTCTTAATTCGTAAGTGAAATTAAGTCCGTCCGGAGAGATCTCAGGCAATGCTTTTACGCATCCTGGGCGGGGAGTAAGGTTTTGGAAATCCACGCCTATGATGTATGTTTGAGTGTATCCCATGCGTTCGCTTCTTGAAACGCTGAGACCGTTGCAGGGATGCATATCATCCGGTTCAGAAATATCGTGATAGACCAAGACATTTTCCTTTGACCAGGAAGGCAGAAAAGAAGCAGCATCATCTATCTTAATGTATCTAACATCTGTCACATTCACTTTTTTGTTAAGAGAATCGTTGGATGTGGAAGAAGAAGAGTTATTGTTGCTGCATGCCGAAAATAAGGCGAATGCAGAAATAGTGAAAATATATCCGGCTGTAATAGATGAACTTTTGGCCATAATCCTTAAGATGTTGATGGTGGTGAAGGCAAATATAATATTCAGAGTCCAGTAAAACTATAAAAGTTGGATAAATGTTAGAGATTAGGAAATGAGGCTGATAGCTGATTTTATGATTTTTTTGTTTTAGATTAAAGAATCTTTTTCTACATTAACTGGCGTACGGGTAACTGTACCGAGGGTTCGAATCCCTCCCTCACCGCAGACGAATTGAATGAAACCCGCTTTTTCAGCGGGTTTTATTTTTATCAGCTAACGTTAAAAGCTTTTTTGGTTTTATAAGTAGGCTGGTAAAAATAAAATAGCGATGCGCAGCAATCGCTTTCATTTCATTTTCCAAATGGGTGAACAGGGATCATTGAAAATAATCCCACCTTTATTGGCTATTTTTTTCATCTCAACCCAACTAATCTCCTCCTATGAACTTTCACTTAATCTGGAATGATAAAAAAGGCTTTATGGATTCTGCAAAGCATCCTCTTTCCGATAAGCTTGTTATGAGAATAACAAACTGTATTTCCAGCATTATTAAACACCATCCTGATTGTAAAATAAATTTTTACTCGAATACGCTTGAGGACTCATTTCGAAAACAGCTAAAGGATCAATTTAACAATATTGAATTTCATTTAGTTCAGTTAGAGGAATATCTGAAAAACAGCCCTTTGGAAAATAAGCATGAAGAATTAAACGCTTTATTTAATGTGGAAAACGGAGTAGTTTGTTATTCGGATCTTCTCCGCTTGTTAATTCTTTATAAAGAAGGGGGCATCTACATGGACTGTAATGACAGCATTGTTTTAAAGCCTCTTAATAAGTTCGTAAATGCAATTGGTTGGGAACACCAGGGAACACTCGGAAATGCGGTAATGATATTTGAAAAAGAAAATCCTTTTTTAAAGGTCTGCCTGGAAAGATTTCTATCTGTTAAAAACGATCAATGGGGTGCGCATGGCCCGCAGCTCTTAACAAGCACTTATAGTTCTTTGGGACAACTGTTAAATTATGATGTTCCTGTCTCTTATTTTTATCCCGTAAGCTGGCAGAAATGCAAGCTGCTTTATTTGGAAAATTTACATTCAAGCTTCAGAGAACCGCTGATCAATTTCATCGAAAATAATACCTATGTATTGTCCTATTTTGGTACAAGTCAGAATGTGAATGAAAGCAGCATTTCTACTGATTCTGTTATCGGGCATTTTCTGGATCAGGCTCTGATCAAGGAGAATTGAGGATTCCTTAAGAATTTATAATGAATTAATCCTTTGAATTTTTTTTAAGAATTCAGATGCTTCTTTCCATCCGGGATTTAGTTCTATTGCTCTTTCAGCGCAGGAAATAGATTCTTTGAAATTACCTGACATAAAATGAACCTGTGCGGATCTTAAATAACATCCGGAGGCTTGTGGTTTACCGGTTAATCCTTCTTTCAATTCTTCAATAGCTTTTTCTAATTGAGCTGATCTCAGATAACATATACCTTTAAATTCTGCTGCCTGTTCCTTTGCCAGATAAAGATCACCTTCAAGTACTTCTCTTTCCTTTACCTTTTCTCCCGAAAGGATCCATTTATTCTCTAAGCTTAATGCCTCTTCAAATTTATTTTCTCTGAATAAAATCTGCGACAAAAGGAAATATCCAAATGACTGTTCAGGAAATAGATCAATTGACAAAGCCAGTTTTTCTCTGGCAGCTAAAAGATCCTGCAGCTCTAAGCAGATTATCGCAAACTGACTTAAAGAAAGAAACAAGAGATTTCCGGAAGGTTTAAGATCCAAAAGCTCATCAAGGATAATTCTTGCTTTTCCACGATCTTTTAAGATATGATATGTTTGAGCCTTGAAAAATAAATTATATAATTTATTAGCCGCCTGAGTATCATTCTCAAGAATAGAAAGATAGTTCTTTTGCTTTCGGATAAATTCATCTTCGTTTAACTCATTTAGATGATGAAGGATCTTAAAAGGGGAAGAAGTGATTTCAAAACCCGATTCCCTTATAGAGAAGCTGACATGCTCATGGACATTTCTGTTCCATCTTATTTTTTTATTATTTCGGAAGATGCGGAGATTGCTTCTGACCTCTACCTGTGACTTTCCGATGAGAAAGTCGGTGTAGAGGTTTTCTCTTTCGATGAGGACTCCTCCTACATTCAAAGGGATATTTCTTAAATAAGCAGGAAGATCTATGCCATTAATAAGTGTTTCATCGGCATCTATGCTGATTATCCATTCGCCTTGAGCCTGTTCAATTGCATAATTTCTGGCCGCAGAGAAACTGCCGGTCCATGTAAAATCAAAAATTTTACAATTGTATTTTTCCGCGATCTCTTTGCTCTTATCAGTTGACCCGGTATCAACAATGATTATCTCATCCACTGCATCAGATAAAGAGTTGAGGCATTGGTCCAGCCACTTTTCTTCATTCTTAATAATAAGGCAGGCGCTAAGGAGAGTCATCGGTTCAAAAATAAAAAAAGGTGCTGAAAAGCACCTTTTTTATGAATAGTATTCTTTAATAATTAAGAATGAAAGAATCCTGTTGATGTAAAATCAACATTTTGTGATGCAATAACAATTCCTTTGTTATCTGAAAGTTTATCGAAACGAACCAGATCACCAGGAGTAATTCTTTCAGTTGGTAAAGACTCAACAACTTCACCTGTTGTAAGATCTCTCATATGAGCAATTTTTGTATCCTCGTTGTAAGATACGATCATTGCATCCTTAGTTGTTGTTTGAGCGATAGCTTCTCCGCCAATTAGAGACGCAGCTCCGATAATTGAAGTGATAATTGTTTTTGATTTCATTTTTTTGATTTATTTGATTGTTTATTGGTTTTAATTCTTGTCCAAAAAGTAAGAAAAGCGTATTCGTCCTCACATTCTTTCATTTGGTCGACAAAAATAGCTTAAAAAATGGATTCTGAAATAGTTTTTTCCTTTTTAAGGAAAATTTTCTTTCGCTAATAACTTTATGTTGAATTATATACAGAAGATTCATTGATCATTAATCATCTTAGAACAAGATGTTTGCAATGAGGAAGAGTAACGGACGGAAATTTTATTGATAATTTCCCAAAGTATTTTTGTATCAATTAAAAATTATGTTACATTTGCACCCGCTTTAGGGTTTATTTAAAGCCAGTTCTTTAGAAAAGTATTATCAATAATAGCTCGGGGCGTAGCGTAGTCCGGTCATCGCGTCCCGCTTGCAGCGGGAAGGTCACAAGTTATTAATGTTTATTGTATATATAATTTACAGTCGTTCTTTAGAAAAATATTATACCGGACAAACGAATAATATTCAAGATAGGTTATTGAGACATAACTCTGGTCAGGGAAAATATTCAAAAAATGGAATGCCCTGGGAAATGGTTTGGACAAGTCAAGTTGCTACAAGATCTGAAGCAATGAAACTAGAAAATCAAATTAAAAAACAAGGAGCCAAAAGATATTTAGAAAGAAATAGTTCTTTAAAGTAATAGTTTCGGGGCGTAGCGTAGTCCGGTCATCGCGCCTGGTTTGGGACCAGGAGGTCGCAAGTTCGAATCTTGCCGCCCCGACTTAATTAAATGGTTAATGGTTATTTGTTATCAGGTTTACTTATAACATATTTATCGTTAACCATTTTTTTTGAAATTTAAAATATCCTGGTTTCGTAGCTCAGCTGGATAGAGCAACTGCCTTCTAAGCAGTAGGTCTTGCGTTCGAATCGCAACGAGACCACCACATTAAAAAAGCCTTTCAAGTTGAAAGGCTTTTTTGTTTTGTATTTGAAAGATAAACTACTAAAAAATTAACATCTATAATTGAACACATTTCGCTATCATATATTAATTGTTAGCTATTTATTCTTCAATTCTGCACATTTATTCAGTCAAAAAGAAAACAATTTTTGGCATTTTGGACAGAATGCTGGACTTGATTTCAATTCAGGTGCACCTATTCCTTTTGCGAATAGTGCTTTGAATCATATATCAGGTACTTCCAGTATTTCTGATAGCAATGGGATACTTTTGTTTTATACTAACGGAATAACTGTTTGGAATAAAAACAACTTAGCAATGCCTAATGGAAATGGTTTGATGGGCCATAATGGTTCTCGACAGGGGCCGCTTATAGTTAAACAGCCAGGAAACGATAGTATATATTATATTTTCACAACTGATTATCGTTTCAATTTTCCTCAGAAAGGATTTAGATATTCTGTAGTAAACATGAATTTGCAAAATGGATTAGGTGATGTTATCCAAAAAAATACTCCTCTGCTTATTCCTGCAACAGAACAACAGACAGCGATTAAACATTGCAATAATACAGATGTTTGGATTATTACACATGATAAGGATACGACTGCTTTTTATAGTTATTTACTAACTTCTTCAGGAATAGCTTCATCAGTAGTTAGTTATACAGGCATCGGTAATCCATCTACTAATACAGACGGAATGTTTTTGAAACCTTCACCTTATGGAAATAAAATAGCACAACTCATAGGGAATGCATCTACTTTAACAACTCAAATATTTAAATTTAATAGAAGTAGTGGTCAAATTCAGCTCGAGAACGCTTTATCAGTAGCCGGGCAAGCTATAGAGTTTTCTCCAGATGGAAAAAAAATATTTATAGCAACTCAAACGGTTCCTCTCAATGGTAATTCGTATACAATTTGGCAATACAATCTTTTAGCTGGTTCTGCTGTAAATATTGCGAATAGTAAAATTCAAGTGGGTGTTACAAAGGATATATGTCAGTCTTTTCAGATAGCACCAAATGGAAAAATATATGTCACAAGAAATAATAATGATTCGTTAGGTGTAATTAATTATCCAGATTCTCTTGGCTTAGCTTGTAATTATGTTGAAAATGGAGTTGGTTTATTAACTAAATTGTGCAAATCTGGATTACCTAACTTTTATTATATAAATTCCGTAGTGCCTATAAATATCGGGTCTTTTAATTACTATGATACTGTTTTTGGGGACACAACTTTTTTCAATTTACCAGATGCAGTTTTTGTCGATTCAGTGAAATGGAACTTTGATGATTTATCTACCGGGGTAAATAATTTCTCGAATACTTCTATTTCATCACATTTGTTTTCCTCGGTGGGTACTTACAATGTGCAATGCATTGTTTTTTATCCATGTTATAATGACACCCTTTGGTCACAAGTTGCTATTACTATGTCTAATAGCGTGAAGGATGCTAATAAGGAATTATCTTTATTAAATCTTTATCCTAATCCTGTTAGCAACGAAATTTCAATACAATATAATTCGTTATCAGCAAATCAAACTTTAGTGGACATCAAGAATATTTTAGGAGAAACGTTATATTCTATTTCTTCCTTTTCTCAACCGGGATTAAATCTTTTGACGATTGATTTAGATATTCTTAATAGTGGATTGTATTTTCTACATATCTCCAATACCAAAGGAAATCTTATCCAACCTTTTATAAAACAATAACTGGATTCCATTTTTTTATGAAAATCTTGGGCTTTTTTTTAGAAACGAAAAGAAGATTTTTATTCTCAATCCTTCAACCCATAATCAAAATGTATCACATCTTGTCCTTTTCCACCTGTACTTTTATAAAATTCAATAGCGTGTTCATCTTCAAGATCCGCCTGAACCATTATAGTTTCTGCACCAATTGAATAAGAGTGTTCGTTATTTGCTTTGATCAGCAACTTTCCTAGGCCCTGTCGCTGAAATTCTCTTTTAACAGCAAGGTCAAAAATATAAACAAGTGGTGATGCAGAATAATATTGATGCATGATATAGGATGTGAGTCCTCCTACAACTTTATTCTCAGCTGTCGCAATAAACACAAAGAAATCCGGCTTCTTTAATAATTCCTGCAGATATAAAATATCCGGCATTTTGAAATTCTTCATTTCAAAAACATCTTCGAATACTTCAATGAGCTGAACGAATTTATCTATGTCGTCCGAACTAAGCTTTTCTACATGGGTATTCATTTTAATTCTTTATAAAGAATGTTGATTAATACTCCAGCCTGATTCTTTCCTTTAGTTGATTCTGATAATCGCGGGCGAGTTTAATTCCGTAATCTTCATAGGATTTTTGTGCCCATTTAAGAGCTTGTTCCGGATTCCCAAGCACTTCATTCGCGACAGCCATATTCAGACATGCACGGCCGGCATTAGTTCTGTTCCTGCTTTTTGTAAGTGGTTCCCAAACCTGTGCAGCTTCTTCCCAATTAGCCACTTCCGATTTTCTGAATGCTCTCAGGAATTCCTGCTTATCGCCACCTTTCCCTCGTTTATACATATCGCGTTTAACAAAGTAATATCCCGGCAGAAATCTTTCAATATAATTTTGTCCTGCATTGTAAGCCGTATTAGGCAATGCTTCCGGAGGAGGAACAGGAATAGGAGCGGAGCCGGCATTAAATACAATGTGATCTGTTGCCTGATGCTGATCTATTATTTTCTGACTTGCTGGATCATACAGTCGCCACATGCTAGTCACATTCATACGGATCTGCTGCAATGGAGGCGGAGGAGGACTTCCATTCAGTATCGCATTTATCTGGGTATTAACTGTACCTGCAAGAAGATCTGAATTTGAATCGAATGACTCCAAAACAAGTAGCGCATCAGCTTTGGTGGAATCACAGATTCTCTTTACTGTCTTCCAATCCAACATTTCGGGAATATCCCGGTTGCCGGTTCCATAAAGTTTAACGTTAGCCGGAACAATTATATTTACGATCCGTGAACCGATCATTCTGTCATGAACCCCACGCAAACATTCAGATGAAGCTTTTTTATCAGAACCTGCAATTTCACCACTGGCTATTGATTCAATAATAGAGGCTTGATCTTCTTTAATTTTTGCGGATCTGTTTACCACAGCAATTGTCTTAATGTTGTCGGGAAGAAAAACATAAGGTGCTGTCGGATATTTCAATCTGACATAACCGTATTTTTTACAGGAACTTATGCCTGTCAGAACAATCAGGAAAAGTAAAAACGTTTTTTTCATGGGAGATCAATTAGGTATTCAAATTTAATTAATAAAGTCTGTTTGATAATTAAACCTTTAACATTCCACGAAAGCCCCTTGCTGCATAGTATGATTCGGCCCCGTTATGATAAATAAAAACCTGTCCATAGCGAAAGTCGCCAAAGATCGCTCCGCCAAGTTTTCTTATTTCTGAAGGAGTTTTCAACCAGCTTGATGTTTTGGTGTCAAATTTTCCGAGCTTCTGAAGATCGCGGTACTGCTCTTCATTTAAAAGCTCAATTCCCATATCATCAGCCATTTCAATAGCATTGTTCTTTGGCTTGTTTTCTTTCCTTGAATCAAGAGCTGTACGATCGTAACAAAAGCTTCTGCGGCCTTTGGGACTTTCGGCTGAACAGTCTGCAAAAATATATTCGCCCGTTTTTTTATCCTGTCCGATCACATCTGGCTCACCTTCCGTTTTTTCCATCTCGTTAAGCGACCATAATTTTCCTCCCTTGAGCTTTGCCTCAACTTTAGACCAGTCGATACCTTTATGTCGGTTCATGTTTTTTTCAAAACGTTCTATTAATGCTTTGATCAGTTCGTCCCTCTGTTTGGAAGACAATTCCTTTTTAGCTGCCATATGGTTGTTTTATGTTTGGAATTATTACTGTCATAAATTTAAGGCTTTTTTATTGAAGCAAAAAAAAACCCGTCATCTCTGACGGGTTTACTTTTTAAACTACCACTTACTAATTCATACTAAGTTTTGGTAATAACAGACTTTTCAAATCTGTAAGTGATGATTTAAGGTCATCTAAAGAGGTAATTTAATTAATACTAAACTCTGATACAAAGTTAATCAGGCTTTTAGAGCTTTTATCAGCGTATTCGGTAAGCATACGAATCATGAGGCTAAAGAGTTTATAATCGAATCCGGAGTGCATTTAATAGCCATTCAGGAGTTGTATGCCTTTATAATAAATAATTTAAGCGCATAATATATCTTGTATTCTTCACCGACAGCATACTTCCGCTGGGCGAAATCCTTAAATACCTTATTGTCATTGCTGGTAACTTTGTAGATATATTAAAGAACGCAGCTATGAAAACATTCACAAGAATTCTGTTAGGTGTTTTTTCAATGATCACTTTTCAGGCAGCAGCTCAGGAATTTATAGGTACAAATGTTCGTTTCACAAAAGAGATCGAAGCAGGTGGCTCAAAAAGCACAGATGAGATAGGTTTGATCCGGTTGAATAATCAGAGTGATGAATTCAGCTTTGATATTTCTATGTTTTCAATTCTTACTACGCCAAAAGACAATGACTCCATTAAACATATGAATGAAAGGGTAAACCTGAGTTTCAGATGTCAGTTCCCGCATAATGACCTTGAATTCCTTTCTAATGATGGTTCGGAAACGGAGTTTACAATACCGGGAGAGCTTACAATTAATAACAGGACAAGGCCGGTGAATTTAATTCTGGGAATGCACTCATCTATGATCAAGAATGATGAAACCAGGGGAATTGATAGTTACCCTGTGGTGGTCAGCTTTATTATGGAGATTAATCCGGCCGAGTACGGGCTTGACTTCGAAACCATCAATTTCGTAAGATCGATCTATGTAGAAGTAAGAAATGGTGTTATTAATAAGAGCAATATAACTCCTGTAGTAAAGTAGTTGAACTATGGAAGGGGAAAATAATCACCACAATTTCTTCTTCAGGCAAGTACGATTCCCCACTTTGAGTTTCTTCATCAATAAAGCGATAGAACACTATCATGGTTTTGTATCCCTTTATTAATAGGTTATTTGGAGGTGGTTGGCTGCTTTATCTAATATTCCTTCTGAGTTTTAATTTTAAAAAATCTGCTATTTCTTACTGGTACACGATTTGTAAATTACTTAGCGTGAAAAATAATTTACTAAAAATCCCAGATATGAACTGCTTAATCGTTGATGACAACAAGATGGCGCGTACGGCTTTGAAAAAGCTTACAGACCAGGTGGATTTTCTTTCTGTAAAAGAAGAATGTTCAACTCCAGTAGATGCT
>JAJTCJ010000047.1 GCA_021323165.1 Bacteroidota bacterium
GTTTTGGTTTGAGGGCAAAATTAAACCTTTTTTCATACCATGGTGAATCATTTTTTAAAAAATCTTACTAAAAAGCAAACATTAGCTTGTTAATAACTAAGGATTTTCTTAAACTATAAACTTTACCTACGCTTAACAATGCCTTAACACTCTAAGCTTTTAGCCGTCATACATTTGTTGCATCAAAATATTAAATTAACTCTTGAAAAGACAATGAAACATCCTAAATACCTTATTTTACCCTTCATAAGCCCATTTATTCTTTGTTTATTTAATACAACTGCGAAAGCTCAAGAAACTACAGAGGCAAATTCTGTAGATACATTATCTAAAACTGTAAATCAGATAAAAGAAGATCTGGCTAAACTTAAAAAAATCAAACTTACCGGCTATGTTCAACCGCAGTGGCAATATATAGACTCAGCCGGAGCACCGTCAGTAGCAGGCGGGGACTTTTCAAATGGTAATAATAAGATTCAAAACAGATTCATGATGAGAAGGGGCCGTATAAAGTTTACCTATGAATCTGGTATAGCAACTTATTCCCTTAATATTGATGCTACAGAAAACGGAGTGTTTATGCGTGAAACTTACGCCAAGATAAATGACCCCTGGACAAAAAGCTTCAGTTTACTTGCAGGTATGCACCAGGTATTCTTTGGATTCGAACTGAATCAGTCCTCGGGATTGCGTGAAACACCTGAAAGAGCAAGAGTAAACCAAACCCTCTTCCCCACTGAACGTGATCTCGGGGTTTTCGCAAGTTATGTTGCGCCAAAAGCATCTGCTCTTAAAGGATTGCGCTTAGATCTCGCAGTAATGAATGGAAGTCCGAGAGTTACGAGAGAATTTGACAGCTATAAAGATATAACAGCCCGAATATCCTATGGAAAAAGTGTAAAAAACGAAAAAATAACCTTTTCTGTTGGAGCCTCTTATTATAATGGTGGATATCAGCAGAGTGTTGGAACAGAGTACAATTTTACCACATTGGCGAATGGCGAAAAAGGGTTTGAAGCAAAAACTGATACTAGTAATTTCAAGAAAAAAGCCCTCAAGGAATATATTGGAGCTGATTTTCAATTCTCTCTTGACTGGTCAGCAGGTACTACTACTATTCGAGGAGAATATATGTTCGGTTCACAGCCTGGCTTAGGAAATTCTTCGGTTAGCGCAAGTGCCCCTCTGAAGTGGACAGATAAATTATACCATAGAAACTTCGATGCGGCTTATTTTTATCTTGTCCAAAATATCGGACAAACTAAATTTCAAGCCGTTGTTAAGTATGATTGGTATGACCCTAATGTAAAAATTTCCGGACGCGGTATCGGTAGAGCTGGAAACAATACCAATGTTGGGGATGTACGCTTTAATACATATGGAATCGGACTTACTTACCGGATTAACAATAACATGAAGATCATGGGATATTATGATATTGTACAGAATGAAAAGACTTCTCTACTGCAATACGGAACGGATATTAAAGATAATGTAACAACTATAAGAATGCAGTATCGCTTTTAATCTTAAGTTCTAATTAATAACCTTTATTTAACATTTACCTGACATTAAAAGATCATTCTGAAAATACTTTTATAAAAAAATAAATCATGACAAAAACATTATTAAAACTACTTATACTGCCTATTACAGCAATTACAATGGTTTCCTGCGGAGGTAAGAAAACATCGGATTCCGGAAATTCTAACCTATCAGGAGACATAAAAATTGATGGTTCCAGCACGGTATTCCCAATCACTGAAGCTGTTGCAGAAGATTATAAAGCTCAGTATCCTGATGTAAAAGTAACTGTAGGTCTTTCGGGTACCGGAGGTGGTTTTAAAAAATTCGGACGTGGTGAGATTGATATCAATGATGCCTCACGCTCAATCAAATCAGTGGAAGACAGTGTTTGTAAAGCCAACAATATCACTCATCTCGAATTAAAAGTTGCGTTTGATGGTTTGGCCGTAGTTGTTAATCCCAAAAACACATGGGTTAATGACATTACCGTTGCAGAATTAAAAATGATCTGGGAACCTGCAGCTCAAGGCAAGATCAAATACTGGAATCAGATCCGTCCGGAATGGCCGAAAGAAGAGATCCACTTATTTGGTGCCGGAGTAGAATCAGGTACGTATGATTATTTTACAGAAGCTATTGTAGGAAAAAGCCACTCGAGCAGAGGCGATTATACAGCCAGTGAAGATGACAATGTACTTGTTCAGGGAATATCCACTGACAAACTTGCGTTAGGTTTTTTCGGGATCGCTTACTTTGAAGCAAACAAAGACAAGTTAAAAGTAGTTCCTGTGGATGATCAGAAAGACGAAAATGGAAAAGGACCTATAACTCCATCAATTGAAACAGTAAAGAACAAGACCTATGCTCCACTTGGACGTCCATTATTTATTTATGTGAACAGTTCAGCTGCAAAACGCCCGGAAGTACAATCCTTCATAGATTTTTACCTTACAAATGGAGGTGCTTTGTCTCAGGAAGTTGGATACATTGCTATGACAGATGAAGAGTACACTGCCGAAAAAGCGAAATTCAACGAATTTGTAAAAGCACTCGCCAAATAGATTTTTGTTTGGTCGTTAGTTAAAGTCAGAATAATGATCCTGTTTACCGGATCATTATTCCTTAAAAAATAATCTTGAGAACAAAAGAAAAAATAATTGAAGCAGGATTAGCACTAGCTGCAATTATTACAGTTTTTACTACCATTGGGATCATTTGGGTGCTCCTATCTCAAGGTATAGACTTCTTTAGTGAAGTATCAATAATTGATTTTCTTACTGATACTCAATGGACCCCTCTTTTTGCTGATAAACACTTCGGCATACTGCCCCTGGTAGCAGGAACCTTCCTTACAACCTTTATTGCAATTGCTGTAGCACTTCCGGTAGGTTTAACCATAGCTGTTTATTTAAATGAATATGCACCAAGGAATATCCGGAGCCTTGTTAAGCCACTTCTGGAGATCCTTGCAGCTGTTCCTACAGTGGTCTATGGTTTTTTTGCACTTTCCGTCATAACACCTTTCCTGCAAAGCCTTTTACCCGGAATGGCCGGGTTTAATGCTTTGTCTGCCGGAATTGTCATGGGGATCATGATCATTCCTTTAATTACTTCATTAAGCGAAGATGCCTTATATGCAGTTCCCAAATCACTGCGGGAAGCATCATACGGAATGGGCTCAACACGATTGCAGACGGCATTCAAAGTTATGGTTCCTGCTGCTTCCTCCGGAATTATCGTTTCAGTGATTCTTGGAATTTCACGTGCTGTAGGAGAAACTATGATCGTAGCCATTGCTGCAGGACAGCAGCCACGACTAACAATTAATCCGATGGTTCCGATAGAAACGATCACAACATATATCGTACAGGTAAGTACAGGAGATGTTGCACATGGATCACTTGAATACAAAACAATTTTTGCAGCCGGGCTTGCTCTATTTGTATTCACATTTATTCTTAACAATATCAGTTATTGGATCAAAAAGAAATTTCAGGAAAAATATGAATAGCTCTCAAAAAAACCGTTTGAAAGATAATGCATTTAAATACTTCGGTATCGGATGCACTCTATTCGGTTTGCTCATGCTGGCCATATTCTTGGGAAACATTTTAATTGAAGGTATAGGAAGAATCGACTGGGGTTTCATCACAAGTTTTCCATCACGCAATCCCGGTAAAGCAGGCATCCTTCCTGCGCTTATCGGAACCCTGTGGATCATGGGACTTACGGCTATAATTGCCATTCCGCTTGGAATATCAGCAGGAATTTACCTGGAAGAATATGGCAAAAAGAACAGGCTTGCTAACATCCTTGAGATCAATATCAGTAACCTGGCAGGTGTACCTTCTATCATTTATGGACTTTTGGGCCTGGAGATCTTCGGAAGGATCATGGGCATGGGAGGAAGTCTGCTTGCCGGTGCATCAACACTTTCATTACTTATTCTCCCGATCATTATTGTTTCAACACGTGAAGCACTGAAGGCTGTTCCTACATCTATAAAAGAAGCTTCGTTTGCAATGGGTGCATCAAAATGGCAAACCGTATGGTATCAGCTTCTCCCGGCATCTTTCGGAGGAATCGTAACAGGTGTGATTTTAGCATTATCACGTGCAATTGGAGAAACCGCTCCGTTAATTGTGATAGGCGCTCTTGCATATGTACCTTTTGTTCCTTCAAGTCCGGCAGATGAATTTTCAGTGCTTCCTATTCAGATTTTTAACTGGATCGGAAGACCTCAAAAAGGTTTTGCGATCAATGCAGCCTCAGCAATTATAATACTTTTGCTTGTAACGTTTATACTGAACGGATTTGCAATGTTCTTAAGAAACAGGTGGCAGAGAAAAGTTAAGTGGTAAGTAAAAATAAAACATGAAATAGCCATTTCCATCAGGAAATAAACCGGAATAAAAATAATGGCGTATTCCATATGACCTTAAAGGAACAAATTATTTCATATGAATAAATTAGAAGCGAAAAATGTAAATGTATTCTATGGCGCTATCAAACCGAATACTGTTACTGCATTTATCGGCCCTTCAGGATGCGGAAAATCAACTTTCCTGCGATTATTCAATCGAATGAATGACTACATCGATGTATTCAGAATGAACGGGATAATATCTATTGATGGCAAAGATATTTACGATAAGAACATTCGCGTTGAAGAATTAAGAAAACAGATCGGAATGGTTTTTCAAAAGCCTAACCCTTTTCCTAAATCAATTTATGAAAATGTAGTTTATGGCTTGAGAATTCAAGGAATAAAAGATAAAAAGATACTTGATGAAACGGTCGAAACTGCTTTACAACAAGCAGCACTTTGGGAAGAAGTAAAGGATAAATTAAAGGACTCGGCATTGGCTCTTTCCGGAGGCCAGCAGCAGCGTCTCTGTATTGCAAGAACACTTGCCGTGCAGCCTACAGTGATACTTATGGATGAGCCAGCTTCTGCACTTGATCCTATTTCAACAGCAAAGATCGAAGACCTGATCTATAAACTGAAATCAAAATACACTATTGTCATTGTAACTCATAACATGCAACAGGCTGGGCGCATAAGCGATAAGACTGCTTTTTTTTATATGGGTGAGATGGTTGAATTTGATGATACAAAAATTATTTTTACCAATCCTAAACAGGAACGAACACTCAATTATGTAACAGGACGTTTCGGATAAAAACATAAGTTCTTATTCAATTCATTAATTTTAAATTTTAACAATGAGCCATTTAGATATAGAATTACAGCAATTAAAAGCAGAAACCCTTAAAATGTGGGCACTTGTAAATCTGCAATTGCGTAAAGGAAAAGATTCACTTGTAAATCTTGATAAAGATCTTGCACGTGAAGTGATTTTAAGTGAAAGAAGAGTGAATGCTTATGAGCTGAAACTTGACCGCGACTGTGAAAATATTTTTGCATTGTTTAATCCTGTTGCCGTTGATCTTCGCTGTGTATTGGCAGTACTGAAGATAAATAATAACCTGGAACGAACAGGAGATATAGTAGAAGGAATTGCAAAATTTGTGACCAATGTTGATAACACATTCGATAAACAGATCCTCCAGGTGACCCGTGCTGTTGAAATGTATGAGGCCGCAATTGATATGATGGATGAAGTTATGGACGCGTTCGATAAAGAAAACACATCTATCGCAAGAAGAGTATTTCAGAAAGATGAATTGCTTGATGACATTAATCTGAAAGCAAATGCTGCTATTGCGGAATACATAAGGAGCAATCCTGATAAAATTGAGTCCGCTTTATATCTTCTCTCAATTATAAGAAAGTTGGAAAGAGTTGGGGATCAGGCAAAAAACATGGCTGAAGAGATCATATTTTACATCGAGGCTAAAGTGTTAAAACATCGCTCAAAAGTAGAAAAACAAAACAACAACTAGTTGAATATCAATTCATTGAAACCTTCTCTTAACATTCCCTTAACATTGGGGTAATGTAATATTAATATCCTCCCGTCTTATTCGTCATAAGGAGTTTTACCTTTGCAGGCAAATAAATTTACTGTCGGTAATTAAAAAACTTTTTAAAGATGAGCTTAAATATTTTCCAATACTTTACTCCAAAAGATAAAAAATTCTTCCCCCTGTTTGAAAAGGCTGCTGCCAATGTAACAGCAACGTCCAAAGTGCTGGTGGAACTTGTGAACTCTTCAGACTCTGCTAAAAGAAGAGAGCTTTTTCGTGAGATCGAACGCCTGGAACATGTTGGGGATAATATTACACACGAAACCTTTAATGAATTAAGTGCAAACTTTATCACTCCTTTTGACCGTGAAGATATTCACAGCCTGATAGCCGCTATCGATGATATTGTAGATTATATCCATGGAGCTTCTAAAAGAATGGAATTATATAAGGTAGAGAATATGACACCTTCTATTATCAAGATCTCAGAATTGATCCTTAAAGGTGCTGAAGAGCTTGAAATTGCGGTGTACGAATTAAGGAACCTTAAAAACATTACTAAAATAAAAGAAGCAACTGTTCGTATCAACAGCATTGAAAATCATGCTGACGATATATTTGATATAGCGATCGCTAAATTATTTGAAGAAGAAAAGAATGCAGTGGAGGTTATTAAAATGAAAGATGTTCTTTCAATGTTAGAAACCGCGACTGATAAATGTGAAGATGCAGCAAATGTGATCAACACCATTTTAATTAAAAATGCATAACCGATCATTTTCTATCTTAAAATAAATTTTAAATGAGCAGCTTACTTATACTCGTTATTATACTTGCCCTTATTTTTGATTTCATCAATGGATTTCATGATGCGGCCAACTCTATTGCAACAATTGTTTCCACCAAGGTTCTAACGCCATTCCAGGCTGTTCTCTGGGCTGCTTTCTTTAATTGCGTAGCTTTTATGATCTTTAAGGATCATGCTGTGGCAAACACTATCGGTAAAACAGTGTATTCCGATTTCATTACAATTCCCGTTATCTTCAGTGGACTTATTGCCGCTATTATCTGGAATCTCTTAACCTGGTGGTACGGAATTCCATCATCTTCTTCTCATACTCTGATTGGAGGTTTTGCCGGAGCAGCAGTGGCTTATGCCTTTTTGAGCAAAGGCTTTATGCCTATTAATGAGATCATTGACGGAAGCAAGATCGGAAAAACATTGATGTTCATTCTTCTTGCACCGGTAATCGGTATGTTCATCTCGATAGTTTATACGCTGATCTTTATTCAGCGCAGGACCTGGGTTAAAGTGGGCATTCTTGCCGGTTCTGCTGTCGGCCTGTATTTTCTTTTTATAGGTTTCCAGAAAGATAAAATGCAGGAAAACATGTCAAAGTTTTTCAAGGTAGACAAATACTCAATTGAAGTAAATGTAAAACACGATTCTACAAATCTTCATAAGCTTGAAAGAGCCCAGGCAAATGCTGAAGCAACTGATCCTTATCTTTCAGCATACGAATTACATGGTGCTGAAGGGGTAGCAACTAACATCATCAACAATGTAGACCTTAAAGAAATAACTATTTCCAGATTAGGCGATAAGCTAAATACTTTTTACAAAGTTGATCAGCTGAAAAACAAGGCGAAACTTGATCCTAAATATACTGATGAATATGCGGCAACAAAAAAGATTGTTGACACTCTTAAACCCATCACTAAAAAGTATTTTGAATTAGGTCCCGAGGGGATGATAGCAGCAATGAATGCCAAATATCCTGTGAGTCCTGACAGAGCTGATGAATTTGCAAAAGCAATGAAAGTAGATATTCGGAAGGATCTTATAAAGGAGATCGAAAAAGCGGACAACCGTATACTTCGCTGGTGCCTTGTGGGAGCTCTCCTTATCTTTTGTTTGATGTTCATCTATAATGAAAAGATCAAGGAACCGACTGCCACACGATCGGCACACATGTTCAAACGTTCTCAGTTATTATCTTCTGCTGCATTCAGTATAGGACATGGAGGAAATGATGCACAAAAAGTAATGGGTATTATTGCAGCAGCTTTAGTTGCAAACGGGTCGATTGTGGATATTAAGTCGATGCCTGACTGGGTGCCAATTTCCTGTTACCTGGCGATAGGTATCGGAACATTGAGCGGAGGCTGGAAGATCGTTCAGACAATGGGAACCAAGATCACAAAGGTTACTCCTCTGGAAGGTGTCTGCGCGGAAACAGCAGGTGCAACAACTTTATTTCTTACAGAACAAATGGGTATACCAGTTTCTACCACACATACTATTACAGGTGCTATTATTGGTGTTGGTGCAACAAAAAGGCTGAGTGCGGTTCGATGGGGAGTTACAGTAAGCTTGTTATGGGCATGGATCTTAACAATTCCTATAAGCGCATTGCTCGGAGGTTTCACATATTGGATCTGTTCACTTTTCGGGCTATAAACATATTATCAAAAAAAAGAGGGAGATCATTGCTGATCTCCCTCTTTTTTTATCTGTAATCTATTTATGGATTTATTTCATTTGTTGTAACCATATTACTCCAGTTTCCTGCTCTGTCCCTCAACTTTATTTCAAACTTTACTGCAGTATGAGTAGGAAAGTATAATGGAGCAGATCTCAGCTTGGCTTTTATCTCTCCTTCAAGTGCTTTATACTGTCCCTCTGGAGTTATGTCCGAGATACGGTAACCATAGTACAATGTATCGTTTAATGCTGGAGAATAATAAGGTCGAAAAACCCCATCACTTCCTTTATAAAGATATTTCATAACAAGATCATCAGGAGAAATAGTATCACCATCCATTATCCCGATATCCCCGTCTCCGTCCTTAAATGAAATGATGCAATCCGCAGAGTCTGTTCCATGTTTATCATAACTGATAAACTCGATCACAGGCTGTGTAGGAAAGCTCTTTTCTTTTACGCATGAGCTGCTCACCAGAGCAGCTAAGAATAAAAGAAAATATGTACATTTAAATTGCTTCATTATTATTGAATGTAAACATAAAATTAATAATTATTTTTGGGCATTGCAATACAAACGCTTATAAACTGGCATTATTGTCAAAAAAACCTTGAAAGACATAATCGAAGGCATTTTCAGCATTTCCACCCCGGAAGAATTCGATCGGCATGCTATGACTATCTTTTATTATCAGGCAACTGAAAACCCGGTTTACAGGCGGTATCTTGAGATTCTCAAAATCGATCCAGGTAACATTGAAAAACCTGAACAGATCCCATTTCTTCCGATCAGCTTTTTTAAGGATCATAAAGTTATCTGCGGAAGCAATGAACCAAAAGTAATCTTTACCAGCAGCGGAACATCAGGAACTTTAACAAGCTCACATTTTGTGATCGAACCTGACTTATATGAAAAGAGTTATATGAAAGGGTTCAGACACTTTTATGGTGATCCTGAGAACTATTGTATCCTTGCCTTACTCCCGTCCTATCTCGAACGCGAAGGATCTTCACTGATCTATATGGCGAATGATCTTATTAATAAAAGCCAACATCCCGACAGTGGATTTTATCTTCATGATCACCTTAAACTTGTAGAAAAGCTCGCAGCTCTTAAAAAACAAAACCAAAAAACAATTTTACTGGGCGTAACGTACGCTCTACTCGAAATAACGGAGCAATTTCCGGATTTGAAGTTTGATTCTCTAAATAAGCTCATTGTTATGGAAACAGGGGGAATGAAAGGAAAAAGGAAAGAAATGGTGCGGGAAGAGCTACATGAAAAATTATGCAATGGCTTTGGTGTTAATACTATACATAGCGAATACGGAATGACTGAACTTCTTTCCCAGGCATATTCCAAAGGAAACGGAGTTTTTGAATGCCCGTCCTGGATGAAAATTTTAATAAGGGATACAAACGATCCATTCGCGATTCTACCTGATAAAAAAACCGGTGGAATTAATGTTATTGACCTTGCGAATATCTATTCCTGTTCCTTTATAGCTACACAGGACCTTGGAAAAAAACTTGAGAACGGATCTTTTGAAGTTCTTGGCAGATTTGATAACAGCGATATCCGTGGCTGCAATTTATTGGTTCAATAATCCGATTGTTGTATTTCAAACAATAAAACAAAATCTCTTCCGTTCCATAATCAAAACCAACAATTCATCCCTATGGTTTAATTTACTTTTCAATCGTGCATTTTTATTTATAGCGAATCTTCTCGCTTAAAAATGCGGGTAAAAGTAAACCAATAAACCATTCGATATGAATTACAAGACACTCTCCACTCCTGCTCTGTTAAGCTGCGTAATCACACTTCTCTGCAGCTACGAAGAACCAAAAGAAAAAAAAGGTTCAAAAAAAGACAAGGATATCCAAACCTTTGATGTGATAATTGTTCCCGGAGTTCCGTTCCAGGATCCAGCGGTAAAGTTTGTTTTAAAATCGAGAATTCTATGGGCAAAATATCTTTATGATGCCGGCAAAACAAAAAATATAATTTTCTCAGGATCCTCTGTTTACACACCTTACGTTGAAGCTGATATTATGAAGATCTATGCTGATTCACTCGGCATTCCATCGGGAAATGTTTATCGTGAAACTCAGGCTGAACACAGCACGGAAAATATTTATTACTCTGTTATGATGGCCAGGAAATTAGGCTTTACAAATATTGCTGTGGCAACAGACAAATACCAGGCAATATTCTTAAACATGTATCTAAAGAAAAATTTCCCGGAAGTGTCTGTCATTCCGATCGATTATAGAAAAATAGATGTGTTCGGAGATAACTGGCCGGAAATTGATGAGACTCCAGCTTACGTAGAAAATTTTGTTTCTTTACTTGATCGTGAAAATAAAGCAACCCGATTCAAAGGTTCAATGGGTAAGAATATAAAATTCGTCCAGAATGATTCTACTTATGAAAACACTCAAACACCCTTTCAATCAGGTTTGGTAAGGATGGTTAAACCTGTAATGTCCACTTCTCCTTTTTTGTCTGTTATCTATAACAAGGCTACTAAATAGCCTTGATCACATAATAATTTTTTTTACCCTTTTGTATCAGAACGTATTTATTATTGATCAGTGAAGTTGTGTTCACATTAAATTCCGGATCTTCTATTTTAGCTTTGTTAAGTGAAACACCGCCACCCTGAATCATTTTTCGGGCTTCTCCTTTTGATGGGAATATCTGTGTTTTTTCAGCAAGAAGTTCAATAACGTTTATTCCGCTTCCAACCTCTGAATGGGAAATATCAAACTGTGGTACGCCATCAAAAATATCCATGAACAGACCTTCTTCGAGTTTCGCAAGATCTTCGAGCGAACCTTTGAACAAGATCTCAGATGCTTCAACAGCTGAATTATAATCTTCCTCTGAGTGTACACGGATAGTGATATCTTTTGCAAGAGCTTTTTGAAGTATCCTTAAATGTTTTGCTTTTTCATGTTCTTCTTCGAGTGCTTTGATCTGGTCTTGCGTAAATAAAGTGAAAATGCGGATATAATTTTTCACATCTTCATCGCTTGCATTCAGCCAGAATTGGTAGAATTTATAAGCGGAGGTTTTTGTTTTATCCAACCATACATTTCCGCTTTCTGATTTACCGAACTTGCTTCCATCTGCTTTTTTGATAAGCGGTGTTGTAATAGCAAAAGCTTCTCCGGCAGCTTTGCGCCTGATCAATTCGGTACCTGTAACAATGTTTCCCCATTGATCAGATCCACCCATTTGCAGTTTAATTCCCTTATTCTTCCACAGGTAATAGAAATCATAACCTTGCACAAGCTGGTAGCTGAATTCGGTAAAGCTCATCCCGTTTTCCAATCGGCTCTTAACAGAATCTTTCGCCATCATATAGTTTACACTGATGTGCTTTCCAACATCACGAATGAATTCCAGAAATGAGAACCCTTTGAACCAATCATAATTATTTACTATTTCAGCTGAGTTTGCACCACAATTAAAATCTAAGAATTTTTCAAGCTGCTTACGCTGACTATTCAGGTTATGATTAAGTGTTTTTTCATCAAGAAGATTTCTTTCAGAAGATTTACCGGAAGGATCACCTACCATACCAGTGGCACCGCCAACAAGTGCAATGGGTTTATGTCCGGCTTTCTGAAAATGAAGAAGAGTCATGATCTGCACCATGTTTCCAACACCAAGTGAATCAGAAGTAGGATCGAAACCAATGTAACCAACCACCATTTCCTTATTCAATAACTCTTCGGTTCCAGGCATAATGTCATGAAGCATTCCCCGCCATTTTAACTCTTCTACAAAATTCGTTTTCATTGTTTAATTTTTGATGGTCAAAGATAATAATTGTTACGGATAACGAATCTGACGAATACTGCGAATCTATATGGAGACGCAAATAAGCTCAGATTCGTAATATTCGTTTATAATTCGCTATCCGCACCCTAAATATTATCCGTAAATTTGTACTCTAAAATTCAAACTTTGATATTAGTAACGGGTGGTACAGGTTTAGTGGGATCTCATCTGCTTTATGAGCTTTGTAAAGCAGGTGAGAATGTGCGTGTGCTTACACGAAACACCAGCAATATTCAAAATATCAAAAAAGTATTTTCCTATTATACTTCTGATGCTGAATCATTATTAAAAAATATCCAATGGTATGATGCCGATCTGCTTGATGTTTATTCCTTAATGGATGCAATGGAAGGCATTTCTGAGATCTATCATTGCGCGGCAATGGTTTCATTCGAACCTTCTCATGAAGCCGAGATGATGAAGATCAATATTGAAGGAACAACAAATATGGTGAATGCTGCACTGGAAAAAGGCATTCATAAGTTTTGCCATGTTAGTTCGATAGCCACTTTGGGAAGAGCGTTAAACGGAGGCATAACTTCTGAGGAAACGACATGGAAATCTTCCCCGGAAAATTCAAATTATTCTATAAGTAAGTATGGTGCTGAACGTGAGGTTTGGCGAGCTTCTGAAGAGGGACTAAATGTCATAATAGTAAATCCTTCTCTTATTGTTGGACCCGGAAACTGGCAGCAGAGCAGTTCCAATATGTTCACTAAAGGATACAAGGGCATTAAATTTTACAGTGCAGGTGCTAATGGATTTGTGGATGTAAGAGATGTTGTTTCATTAATGATACGACTGATGAACAGTGATATCACAAATCAACGATTCCTTATTAATTCTGAGAATGCAACTTTCCGACACTTTTTCGATCTCGTTCATAAAGGATTTAATAAATCTGTCCCTGCAATTAAAGCCGGAAAATTTCTAAGCAGCTTTGCATGGAGAGCCGAGAAGTTCAGGAGTCTTTTAACAGGATCAACTCCCTTAATAACAGTGGAAACAGCAAGATCTGCGCATCGGATCAGCAGGTTTTCAAATGAGAAGATCCTTAAAACATTTCCCGATCACAAATTTATTTCATTGGAAAAATCTATCAGCGATACCTGCAAACTGTTCCTGAAAGACAAAATGAACTGATCTTATTTTCCCGTCATTACTTCTGCCTGCAGCTTACTAAGATCATTCAGCACGAGCTGGTAAATCTCAACAAGCATCTCCGGATTTTGAGTATAGAATTCAAAACTTTCGTCAAACTGAGCTTTTGTAACCTGATGTTTATTGTAGACATTTATACTTGAAGCTCCTTCAGTCTTCAATTTATCATTACTTCCAACTTGTACATTTAAAGTTGCTTCGAGTAAATGTACATCAACCATAACTTCAGCCATTTTTTCTTTGGAAAGTACAGAAGAAGGAATAGAAACTTTTTGCGGATTACTGCAACTGAAAAAATAGCTTATTAAAACTGAAAAAATTATCTTTTTAAAAATTGAAATCATTCTCTTATTACTTTTAAACACTTAGAATTCATACTAATTCAGCCTCTGTCTGGCAAAAGCAATATTACAAAGTTAATATTAAAAATTAAGCTATTTTTGTAGTAATGAGTCGTTTTACAGATAAGGTTGTTTGGATTACCGGGGCTTCTTCCGGAATTGGAGAAGCTTTGGTTCATGCTTTTGCAGTTGAGGGTGCCAAACTCGTTATTTCCGCCAGAAGAAAAGAAGAGCTCGAACGTGTACAGATTGCCTCCGGGTTAAACCACCAAAATTCACTGATCCTACCGCTTGATCTTTCCGATACAAAAAACATAAATGATCTTACGCAACAGATCATTAATAAATTCGGCAGGATCGATATTCTTGTGAACAACGGAGGTATCAGCCAGCGTGCGCTTACAAAAGACACATCTCTTGACATTGACCGTCAGATAATGGAAGTTAATTTTTTCGGAACCGTTGCGATAACAAAAAGTGTGTTGCCATACATGTTAAAACAGAAGAGCGGACACATAATCGCGATGAGCAGCATTGCAGGTAAATTCGGTTTTTATTTCCGTTCTGCTTATTCTGCCTCAAAGCATGCATTACATGGCTTCTTTGAATCGCTCCGGATGGAGATCTACAATGATAATGTAAAAGTGCTCGTAGTTTGTCCGGGTAAGATCAAAACAAATATCTCTGTGAATGCCGTTACCGGGAGTGGAGGCAAACACGCGATCATGGATCAAAGCACCAATGAGGGATTGAGTGCGGAAGAGTGTGCGAAACAAATATTAAAAGCAATCAAAGCAAATGAGGAAGAGATCTTTATTGGAGGTAAGGAATTGAAGGCGATCTGGATAAAAAGATTTTTCCCGAAATTATTTTCTAAAATGATACGCAGACAGAAACCTGAATGAAAAGCTAATCAGTTAATAGTTATCAGTTATTTAGGCTAAACTTAAAAAATTCAATAATGTGTTAATAGATAATTAGGTTAAGCCTGGATCAACTCAATTAACAAATCAACCAATAACTAATATGAAACCAACAATAGCAGGAATACAACAGGTAGGAATAGGAGTACCGGATGTGCATGAAGCATTTAAGTGGTATCGCAAACATTTTGGAATGGATATTCCGGTTTTTGAAGAAGCGGCCGAAGCTAACTTGATGCTTCCTTATACAGGCGGAAAACCTCACATGCGCCATGCTATTTTAGCAATCAACATGAAAGGCGGAGGAGGATTCGAGATCTGGCAATATACAAGCAGAAAACCTGAACCGCCTTCGTTCACTTTACAGTTGGGTGACCTTGGTTTTTTCTGCGCAAGAATAAAATCAAGTGATGTCAGAGCTTCTTATGATTTTTTAAAATCTAAAAAAGTTGATCTTATTAGTGATATAGTTAAGGATCCTGTCGGGAATGAAATGTTTTACCTGCGCGATCCATGGAATAATCTTTTTCAGATCGTTAAAAGTGAATCATGGTTCGGAAGCGGAATGCAGCTTACAGGAGGGCCTTCCGGGATGATGATAGGTGTAACCGATATTGAACGTTCGAAAAAATTCTATTCTGAGATTCTTGGCTACGACACTGTAGTATACGATAAAGAAGGACTTTTTGATGATCTGAAAAATATTCCCAGCGGACATCTTACCATAAGAAGAGTTTTACTAAAACACAGTAAACCAAGAGTTGGTGTATTTTCCAGACTTTTAGGTGAAAGTGAGATCGAATTAATAAAATGTTACGACCGCAGTCCGCGTAAAATATTTGAGAATCGTTTCTGGGGTGATCAGGGTTTTATACACTTGTGTTTTGATATTACCAATCAAAAAGCAATGAAAGAACTTTGCGCTGCTAAAGGACACCCATTCACTGTTGATAGTGGAGAAAAATTTGATATGGGTGAAGCCGCAGGACATTTTTCATATATTGAAGATCCTGACGGAGCTTTAATTGAATTTGTCGAAACTAAAAAAATCCCCATCCTGAAAAAATTAGGCTGGTATCTGGATCTTAGAAAGCGTGATGCATTAAAACCTTTACCGGATTGGATGCTGAAGGCTCTTAAGTTTAACAGGGTAAGGGATTAAAAGTTTCAAATTGCAGGTTTCAGATTCTAACCGCTGAACCCTTCATCCTAATAAAATATTTAATGCAACTCCGCCACCCGAAACTCGAAGACTTATTACAAATGGCATACTCTGCCGAGAAGGCTGCTGCTTTTGCTTATCAGGGACATGCCGGTGCAGTAAAAAAGGCCGAAGAAAAAGCTGCGATCAAACAAATTGAAGACGATGAATGGACCCATCGTAAAGAAGTATTGGCAATCATGAACCAATACAATATTCCTATTTCCAAATATTATGAATTTCGTTTTCATGTGATCGGGAAGATAATATCAGGAAGCTGTTATATTATCGGGTGGTTCATGCCTTTTTATTTCGCAGGTCGATTGGAAAGCGGCAATGTATGTGAATACTTCCGTATGAAACAATATTTCAATTCCATTGGTATTAAAGAACACGATCATATCCTTTATGAAATGGGAATAAAGGAAAAGGAACATGAAGTGTACTTTCTTGAACAGATAAAAGACAACAAACTACTTCCCTTTTTTGAATGGCTGTTTTCATGGGGAAATAAAAAAGGATTCAACAATATAGATCTCGACAAAAAATATCCGGTTGATGAATCTGATCAGTATTGCAGGAAATAGATATTAAATTAAAAATCAAAATATGAAAGCTATCCGTCTTATCCTCTTCTCTTTTAATTTCCTTTTTGCCTTTAGTACATTCGCATCAGAGAACAAAGGTTGTGAAATTAAATTTTCTGTTAAAGGATTGAAAGAAGGCAGCAACTGCATTCTGGCACATTACCACTATAATTTTCAGCTTAAAAAAGATTCTGTCAAGTCGAATGCCAATGGTGAGTTTATCTTTAAACAAGATGACAAATATCCTCAGGGCATGTATCTTATTATTTTTCCGGATGCTTCACCCAACAAAAAATATTTTGACTTTGTAATGGACGCAGATCAGCATTTCTCAATGGAAACAGATACGTCAGATTATATCAGGAATATGAAAATTAAGGGCTCTGATGAGAATAAAGTCTTTTATGACTACCAGCATTTCATATCCAACCAGCAAAAAATTATTGAGCCTCTCCGCGATCAGTCAAAAAAACTTAAGAATAATAAAGATTCATCTAAGATCATCCACGATAAAATGGCTGTGATTGATAATGAGGTAAAATCTTATAAAAAGAATATTCTTCAGGCGAATAACAAACTTTTTATTACAAAGCTTCTCAAAGCAACAGATGAACCGGAAATCCCTGAAGCCCCTGTGAAAGCGGATGGCAAGAAGGATACCCTTTTTGCTTATCATTATTATAAAGCTCACTTCTGGGATAATTTCGATTTCAGTGATGAACGAATGCTTCGCACTCCAATTTTTCATCCTAAGATCAAACAATATCTTGATAAGCTGACACCACAAATTCCTGACTCTATAAATGGTTCTGTAGACTATCTCCTTGAAAAAGGAAAAGCAAATCCGGAAGTATTTAAATATCTGATCAATCTGCTTGTATATGATTATGAAAGTTCCAAACGAATGGGTTTCGATGCTGTGTTCGTTCATATTGTAGAAAAGTATTATCTGACCAAACAGGTGACATGGATAGATTCCACAAGGATGTATAAAGTGACTGAGCGTGCGTATATTCTTAAACCTTTATTGATAGGAAAAAAAGCTCCTCCTATCATTATGCAGGATACAACCGGCAAGCCTGTCCCGCTTTATAATATAAAAGCTAATTACACAATTGTGGTTTTCTGGGATTACGCATGCGGACACTGCAAAAAGGATATTCCTGCACTTCATGAACTTTATAAAACAAAGTTAAAAGCAATGGGAGTTGAAGTTTATGCCGTGGAAACTGATAGCGGACTGAAAGAATGGAAAAAATTTATTAATGAAAATAACCTTAGCTGGATAAATGTTATTGAACATGATGATTACAAACGGGCTGTAACGAAGAAATTCTACGACATTTATAAAACACCGATAGTTTATTTACTTGATGAAAACAAAATAATAAAAGCGAAACATATTGATAATGAGCAGTTGATCAACTTTATTGAAATGCTTGAGAAGGAGAAAAAGAAGAAATGAAATTAGAATACCTTGAAGATGTAAATGAATACGGTGATGATGTGATCAGGCTGTACGATTTTGATAAAATCCAGGCAGAAAAATTAAGCTCTGCAATAAAAAACACCGTTATTGATAATGAACAATCGTTAGATCTCAGCACACTTGATTTCATCGAAAACATTAATTGCAAACTCATTCTCCACATTGCAGAAGATGATGAGGGAATATTAACTCATGATCAGAAAGTCTTCTTTTGTGATCTTACTGTAGATGGCTATAGGAATATGATCCGGCTTATGGAACCTTTCACAAAAAAAGACACCAGAAGTTTTCAGATGCTCTATGATCTGGATACTGAGATAGATTTCTTGTTTTCTCCTTACGGGGAATCTGCTTTATGATCTAACCCGAGAACAGATCTTTTCCCTTTTTCTTTGCTGCTTTTTTCTTTACTGCTTTTTTAGGTGCTGCGAGCTCAGGTTTCACAGGCACATGAAGCTTGACACCCAGTTTCTTATTCAGCTTTTCTATAAAGTAGGCGGACAATAACGGAGATTCAATTTCAAGATTCTGATGAACAAAGAAATACACTTCTTTCAAACCTGCCTTTTTCCATTTACTGATACGCTCAACCCAGGGATCAAGGCGATCATAATCACTTTTATGGTTAGCGCCAACATAACGAATGAATGCAATAGGGCTGGTTAAACGCATGTGAATAATATCTCTTCTACCGGCAGTATCAACAATCACATTAGTTACTTTATGTTTCTTAAAAAGCGCAGCAACTTTATCAGCTATCTCTTTGTCATTGAACCACTCTTCATTACGCAGTTCAACGGCTAATGGAACATGTTTGGGAAACTCTGTTATGTAATTTTCCAAACGCTCATAAAATTTCGGCTTGAAATTATCAGGCATTTGCAAGAAAACCATTCCGAGTTTATCCTCCAATCCCGAAACAGCAATACTGAAATCATCCGTAAGAGCTTTTGCCTCATTCAGTCTTTTTTTATGACTGATATCCTGCACCACCTTGGGAAAAAACTTAAAATCTTTAGGTGTTTTATCTCTCCATTTCTCAAATTGCGATTTAGGATATTTAGTATAAAAAGAAGCATTCAGCTCAATGCTGTTGAATTGTGTTGAATAGTATTCCAGCTCGTCCTTTGTGCCTTTAGGATAAAAGTTCTTGAGATCGGTCCTGTTCCACTTTGCACAACCAACATAGATCTTCAGATTTTTAACTTCTTTACCGCCCAATACTTTTTTTGTATCCGGATGATCAGCCGGAAGTGAAAGATCCAAACCTTTAACTTTTTCTACGCTTCCAAAATTCATTGCTGCATTATTTTTAATTTACTTTTATATTCCCTGATTGCTTTTTCTACTTCACCAATAATTTCAAAACGCTCATTTACCATTCTTTCAACTACATGACGTTCCTTACGAACCAGTCTCAGTAATCTCCATCGTCCAAATATCTTTTCCTTGATGGGATAAAATTTCAAAGTAAAATATCCCAGCAATGGCAATAACACAACTGTATAAATCGATAATATAAGCCAGCTTCTGGTAACCAATCCAACAATAACAATTTGGATCATGGCATATAGCAGCCAAAGGATCATGGCAAGGTTAGCGTAAACCGAAGCAAGAAACTCCACATTTCTTATTTTTTTATCGCAATATCGTTTAGCAAGATAATAAGGAGGATAATTGATTATCATTCCAATTGCGTAAAGAGGCATTCCGAAAACGACAATAAAAAATTCCAGGATAAAAGTCAACAAAGTAATTTTCTCAATACTATCGGGCCTCAGCAAATGATCTCTTAAACCGCTTTCTCTTACATGTTTAATATACTCTGTGGTTTTGTTTCTCAGAGAAACTGTCAGAGCAGGATTTGTTTCATCTATATAATTGATCAGATCGGCAAGTTCTTTACTTCCGTGATAACTGTTCTCTAGATTACTTTCCAATTCACCTTTGTTCTTCAGCCATTGGTACATGTAAATCTCTTCCAGGTTGACGAACAATTTATCATTATCAGTATTTTTCAGAATTACCATCCGCTCCGACATTTTTCTTTCGAGCACTTTAGTAAATTCATTGATGGTTCTTACCTTATCAAGTTTATACTTTTCTTCGTAATCTTTAATGGAGATAGGTTCACCGATATCAATGAACAACTTGCTTCTGAATTTATATGCAGCTGTATAGTTTAAGCCAACCGGGATGATCAGGACATCTTTTTTGAAATCCATTGTTTCCTCTGTTTGGAAAACAATTCTGGAAAGCCCTTTTTTTAATGGCCTTAATCTTCGCTCCTGTACGCAGATAGCTTCCGGAAACAACAGAATAACCTCATTATTTGTCAACCTCCTTCTGCACTCTTCAAACGTTTTGTCGTTTTTCTTTATTTCACTATATCCTTCCTGAATCCGAAACATCGGGCTAATGCTTAGAGCGTCAAGGATCTTTGCAGCCATCTTGTTTTTAAACACATCACCTCTTGCGAAAAAACGTACTCTTCTGTCGCAAAGTAAACCCAGCGCGATTGGGTCAATAAAAGCATTCACATGATTAGGCGCCAGTATCACAGGCTTATCGAAAGGGATATTAGTGCGCCCTTTGTAATCGTATCTGTAAAAGACGCGAAAAAATATAAATACAAATGGCTTTATGATCCAATAGAACACTTCTGAAAATTATAAATAATGAATTATAAATTAACTATGAGCTTCAAATACTAAACGTGTACCCTTTTTTGATTCATCAAAAGATCCGTTATCGTAAACTAAATGACCGCTCACAAAAGTATGTGTAACCTTAGAACGAAAAGTAACACCCTCAAAAGGACTCCATCCGCATTTATACAAGATATTACCTTTTTCAACTTTGTAAGAATCATTCAGGTCAACCAAAACAAGATCAGCAAAAAATCCTTTACGGATATATCCTCGTTTTTCTATTCTGAAACAATCAGCTACAGCATGTGCCATTTTCTCGGCAATCTTTACCAATGAGATCTTTCCATCTTTATAAAACTCCAGCATCGCATTTAAGGAGTGTTGTACTAAAGGCCCACCGGAAGGAGCTTTGAAATATGTCTGATTTTTTTCTTCTATAGTATGAGGTGCGTGGTCAGTGGCAATAACATCTATCCTGTTATCTAACACTGCTCTTAATATTGCATCACGATCATTGGCCGTTTTTACAGCCGGGTTCCATTTTATCAGTGATCCTTTTGTTTTATAGTCTTCATCCGAGAACCACAGATGATGCACACAGGCTTCTGCAGTAATTCGTTTTTCTTTTAATGGTTTGGTGTTATCAAACAATGACAACTCCTTAGCTGTGGAAATATGAAGAATGTGTAGACGGGTATTGTATTTTTTAGCCAGCTCAACCGCTAATGATGAAGACTTATAACATGCTTCTTCACTGCGGATAAGCGGATGACATTCCATAGGAACATCTTCACCGTATTTATTTCTGTATTCTTCCATGTTTGTTTTAATCGTTTCCTCATCTTCACAATGAGTCGCGATCAACATTTTACATTTTGAGAACAATGCTTCGAGCGTTTCCTTTTTATCAACAAGCATATTTCCTGTGGATGAACCCATAAAAACTTTAATCCCGCAGACATTCCTTGGATTCGTTTTTAATACTTCTTCAATGTTATCATTGGAAGCACCCATAAAAAAAGAATAGTTGGCCAATGAAACTTCTGAAGCGAGCTGATATTTATCTTCTAGGAGCTGATGAGTAAATGTATTCGGTACAGTGTTCGGCATTTCCATAAATGATGTAACACCTCCTGCAACAGCAGCTTTTGCTTCGGTGTATATTTCTCCTTTATGAGTTAAACCAGGTTGTCTGAAGTGGACCTGGTCGTCAATGCAACCCGGGAATAAGTATTTTCCGTTTGCATCAATTATCCGATCACATTTGGAAGTGATCTCTAGCTCAGAAATTTCGGTTATTATATCATCGGTAATAAGTAAATTACCTTTTATGATCCTGCCTTCATTTACAATTTGAGCATTCTTAATAAGTGTGATCATAAATCTAAAAGGAGAAGATTATTTGTAATTGTGTTTATTTCACTTTCATGAACCTCATTTTTAAGACTCCAAGAATAGCTTCTTTGAAAATCCCTTTACTCATTTTGGAGGCCCCTTCCACTCTATCAGTAAATGTTATAGGCACTTCCACTACTTTAAATCCAAGCTTATAAGCAATGTATTTCATCTCTATCTGGAATGCATAGCCGATAAATTTTATGTCTTCAAAATTGATGGCCTTCAACACCTTTTTCCTATAACATTTAAACCCTGCAGTAGTATCTTTAAAGGGAACCCATAAAATTATGCGGACATAAACAGAGGCGAAATAGGACATCATAACACGTCCCATCGGCCAGTTCTCAATTTTACCTCCTCTTGTATATCTTGACCCTATTGCTACATCCCCGCCATCTACACAAGCCTGGCGCAATCGGATCAGATCTTCCGGATTATGTGAAAAATCACAATCCATCTCAAAAATAAATTCATAATCACGATTTAAAGCCCATTTGAAACCATGAATGTATGCCGTACCCAAACCAAGTTTGCCGGTACGCTGTTCTAAAAACAATTTTCCGGGAAATTCAGAAATAAGGCTTTTTACAATATTTGCAGTTCCGTCCGGGGACCCGTCATCAATAATAAGTAAATGGAATTCGAATGGTAACGAAAAGACTTTGCGGATCATTTTCTCCACGTTTTCTTTTTCGTTGTATGTTGGTATGATTACTAAACTGTCGGACACAGACTATGTTTTACCCCACGAAGATAACGTACTGGTCTATAATAACCAAAGTTTTAGCTTTACAAGGCAAATGAAACATCTACTCTTCCTATCTTTTCTCCTCTTATCATTATGCCTTTCAGCACAAATTGATTCTGTCCAGAACGGAAAAGCTAGTTATTATGCAAATAAATTTGAAGGGAGAAAAACTGCGAATGGTGAAAAGTTCAGCAATCTCAATATGACCGCTGCTCATAAAACACTTGCATTCGGAACAAAAGTGAGAGTGACAAACTTCAGGAACGACAAAAGTGTGATCGTTACGATCAATGACAGGTTACCTAAACAATCAAAAAGAAGTATTGACCTTAGTCAATGCGCAGCTGAAGAACTTGATTTCATTAAAGCCGGAATAACAAAGGTCAGCATTCAGATAATTCCCGACAGCATTAAAACCGAATAAACCTTTTAATGGAGTGTTGTAATTACAACGCTCCATTTTTAATTTCTTCCACTACAGCCGGATCTAATAAAGTTGAAATATCACCAAGATTATTCATCTCGCCTTCCGCTACTTTTCTTAAAATCCGTCTCATGATCTTTCCGCTTCTCGTTTTAGGAAGACCGCTCACGATCTGTATCTTATCCGGTTTCGCGATAGGACCAATTACTTTAGTAACCTCAGCTAATATCTCCCGTCTTAGTGAATCATGATCTTTATTTTTATTAGTGCAGATAACATAAGCGTAGATCCCCTGACCTTTTATATCATGAGGATATGCGACCACTGCCGATTCTACGATATCGATATGTGTATTAATTGCACTTTCTACTTCTGCTGTCCCAATGCGATGCCCGCTTACATTCATTACATCATCCACACGGCCTGTTATCCTGTAATATCCATCTTCATCCCGTTTACAGCCATCACCAGTGAAATACAAACCAGGGTAAGTTGCAAAATAATTCTGTTTACAGCGTTCATGATCACCAAATGTTGTTCTAATTATCGATGGCCATGGAAATTTTATGCAGAGATTTCCCTCTACTCCATTTCCTTTTAATTCATTGCCTTTATCATCAACCAAAATTGGCTGAATTCCCGGTAATGGGAGTGTTGCATAACCCGGTTTAGTTTTAGTAAGTCCGGCAAGCGGTGAAATCAATATCCCACCTGTTTCTGTCTGCCACCATGTGTCAACGATCGGACAATTTTTCTTTCCTATATTTTCATTATACCAGTTCCAAGCTTCCTCATTGATAGGTTCACCAACACTTCCTAAAACTTTCAATGAATCGAGTTTATATGGTTTTACGAAATCAAGACCTGCGGCTTCCAAAGCACGAATAGCTGTAGGTGCAGTATAAAAGGTACTTACTTTATATTTATCGATCACCTGCCAGAAACGGCCCGCATCAGGGTAAGTAGGAACTCCTTCAAAGATCACGGAAGTAGCCCCGGCTAATAGTGGGGCATAAACAATATATGAATGACCTGTAATCCAGCCAATGTCTGCGGTACACCAATAAACTCCCCCGTTGTATTGAAAAACATTTTCAAAGCTGTAGTGTGTATATACCATATAACCTCCACAGGTATGCACCACGCCTTTAGGTTTCCCTGTTGATCCGGAAGTATAAAGAATGAATAACATATCTTCTGAATCCATTACTTCTGCAGGACAATCAGTTGCTGCATTCGTCATTTCATCCTTCCACTTTACGTCACGGCCGCTGATCATCTGCACACTCGTTTTAGTCCGTTCAAGAACAATGACTTTTTTTACGGAAGGACATATCTCCAACGCTTCATCCACAGTTTCCTTCATAGGAATTGCTTTTGCCCCGCGGAATGCTCCATCACTTGTTACAACTATGTTGCAATCACAATCCTGTATTCTTCCGGATAATGCGGATGCGGAGAAACCTCCAAAAACCACTGAATGCACTGCACCAATTCGCGCACATGCAAGTACAGCAATAGCGAGTTCAGGAACCATAGGCATGTAAATACAAATACGGTCTCCTTTTTTAGCACCGTTATTCTTTAATACATTTCCGAATTTGCAGACTTCTGCGTGAAGCTGCTTGTATGTGAGTTGAATGTTTTTTTCCGATGGATCATTTGGTTCCCAATAAAATGCAACCTGATCGCCACGCTCTGCTAAATGCCTGTCAAGACAATTTTCAGTAATGTTTAGCTGTCCTCCTTCAAACCATTTCATTTTTGGATCTTCAAAATTCCAATCAAGAACTTTATTCCATTTTTTTTGCCAGGTAAATTTATCAGCCTGTTCTGCCCAAAACCCTTCCGGATCATTTACACTTCTATTATATTCGGTTTGATATTCTGAAAAGCTTGATATTTTTGTCATGTGGATCAATATTGAATGCTTTCAAATTTATTCATTTTTTTACTTACATTTATTAAATATCACAGCATTTAAAACCGTAGCATGAAAAATTATTCGTCATTCCTTTTTGTTGTTTTCTTCTCGATTTTAATTGCATCTCCATCATGCAAGTGCAAAAAGGATAAACCAGAGGAAAACCCTCCTGCTATGGAAGATTCCGGAACAATTAATTCCTCTACTGATGTGAAAGGCTATGGTTTACTTAGCCGGCTGGTTGGAATCTGGAATGGACCTGTTTCATCGTCAACCATGCTTGGTAGTTACCCTGAGTGGATAGTAGATTTTCGTCCTGTTTCTGGAGCTCAGGTATCCGCGAAAAATGAATTGGATTCCGTGAATAATATCCTGATGAGTTTTTTTATTGTTAAACATGCCAATGCATACAAAATGGCTTTCCGCAACGGAGGAGGCTTTGCAGGATCAAACAGGATAGCTTATGCTGTAGTTGACAGCGTATCGGAAACCACAAATAATTATTTCTACCGTTTCTCCGATTTTCGTGCAGGAAAAAACCGTCTGTATACAAACGTCCTCTTCAAAAATGATAGTCTGATCATTCAAGTTTACACAAATGTTTACAACACCTTAACAACTCCAACCAGCCATATGATATGGAGAGCGAAACGACAGGATGTCACTTCAGCTTCCAATGCAGTAGCTCACTTTTCATTCCCTCAAAAACAAATGGTAAAGGATTTCTCTACGACTTTTGATTCCAAACCGGAAGCCATTTATTACGATTCAGATCTTGCAAACGATCCTTACAATGTGGCTTCACAACCATATTTAGGAAAGACAACAGTGAACATCAATTACAATGCAAGTCATACACCGGACTCGAATAAAAAAGCATTCTTAATGATCACCACTCAGGCTTTGTTCAGTGGCTTCACATATATTCCGGCAAATCTTAAGTATCGCTCACGCTATGTTTTCCTTGCAGCAAGCGACACACAATTTACCTTTGACTACATGCATCCCGGAAGTTATTATCTGTATTCTTTTTATGATACGAATGGTGACGGCTTGTTCACATCAGGAGACTGGACCGCATCCAATCTGAATAATACTTTTACATTAAGCGAATTGGGAACACAAACAGTGAACTCTATGATTGATTTTACTATTCCTTAGTATTCGGACTTTTAAAATAAAACTTTAATCCTGTTCCAAAGAAGATAATATCGTAGAGTGAAAGTGAAGTATGATTGTTCTTAATGATGTAACTGGCAAAATAAAGATCATTCGTATTCGCTTCGAAATACCATGCAATCCGGTCGATATGTTTTGCTCTGTTGGTCCGAACTCCGAGGGTAGTGCTTAAAAAAACATGTCCTCTTAAACTTGCAGTCCACCAATAATAATCTGAAGGATACTGTGATGGCCATGTCAAATCAAGGTTCTTACCAAAATTCTGACATGCAAATATTCCCGCCTGCACCGGTTCCGAATAAAAATTACGTCCCAAATCGAAGCGGACAGGATTATAAATAAATTTCAAGGACAGTGAATGTAAATGTCCACCGAAGATTTCCGGAGTATAACCGTACAACAAACCAACCTGCACTCTTTCACTTTTAGTTCCTTTAAAAAAACCTGCTGTCAAAAACCCTGTACTTCCTGCAAACTGAATTGTTCCGGCTGTCATGGGAAGAATACTTTCCTTCTTCGTTTGTCCAAACATAACTGGTACAGACAAAAAATTCAGAATTAATATTATTACAATTATACGTTTCACTTTAATAATAAATAGTTTCTTTTATCACCCTTCCATTTATCAGCTTAAGTAAAAGACACTCGCTTTTATCAACTGCATAACTTGTGATGTATCTGACATTATTATCATAGTAATAAATATCTCCCCCATTATGCTGATGCCCATGAAGAGATAAAATAAATCCGGGAGTATTTGCAAATAAATTTCTATAAGGAGTTTCAAGTGCTTTATCAAAATCTACATCATAAGGAGGGACATGGGATACTCCGACATACCATTTTGCGCTATCACTCACTTGTTCAGAAAGCCATTCAATATCAGGAGCAGTCCCATTAAAATTATATTCTCTTCCGTTAGTATCATGAAAAAGGAATTTATAATCTTTAAATGAAAAAGAAAAGTTTTTGGGTCCGAACATTTCGGTATAGATCTCAGAACCATTAGCTGTGAGATCATGGTTTCCGACCACACAAAAATAAGGCATCTTAAGTTTTTGTAAACGATCATATACCCAAAGGAATTCCTGAAGCAAAGCGAAATCGGAGATATCCCCTGCCAGAACAAAAAAATCAACATTGGATAAAGTATTAGCCCTGGCAGTAAGTGCATCAAGTGAACTGTAGAACCGTTGACTATCACCGGAAAACAGGATCGTTACAGTATCGTCAGCCGATGATTCGTTTACCTTCAATTTCTGGAGATTTCTCAGGTTAAGCTCCTCGGGACGTTTGCGGTTTTCGGTCTGATAGGGGCTGAATTCAAATTTATCACAACTGATAAGAAATATGCTTAACAACATGTGAAGAATAAGTGCGGAAAATAAAGATTTCGTTTTCATGTTTCTTCCTGATTTTAAAGAAGTTCCGAAAAGAAACATGCCGCGATCAGAAGAAAGTACAATTACCTACAAAAGTGAGATCTCAAGCGACAAAAGCGATAAATAATAGCCGAAACCATTAAAGGATTGTTAGCTGCTGCTATTATTCCACATGGGGTTATTGGGATAACTGACTGGCACGATCCCTTGCCTTGATGATACCCTGCTGCAAACCTTTGCCGACATTCTGATCTTCAAAAACTGTAAGTGCAGCTTCTGTAGTACCTCCTCTGGATGCGACAGCCTGAATTAATTCATCAAGGGATTTATTGGCAGTATTTATCAGGTGGAATGAACCTAGCATAGTTTGTTTCACAAGCATTGCAGAGGTCGCTTCATCAAAACCCATACTCTTTCCTGCTTCGATCATTTGCTTCACTATATAAAAAAAATAAGCAGGACCGCTGCCGCTCAATGCAGTAACCGCATCCAAAAGATCCTCATTTTCAAAAAAAACGGTTCTTCCGGTCGTTGCCAATAAATTCTCCGCTTTACGAATCTGTTCAATGCTTAATACTTTACTTGCTGTAAAAGCAGTCATGCCCATTCCTAATTCGGCCGGAGAATTAGGCATTGCCCGAATTATATTATGCTTAACCAATGCTGAAGAGATACGCCCCAGTTTCATGCCCGCCATTATTGAAATAATAATATTATCAGAAGTTAAAACCTGTCTTAATTCCAGACTCAACATTTCAAAATCCTGTGGTTTAACAGCCAGTATAACTATATCACTTTCTGAGATGCGTTTATCATTTACAACGCAAACCTGACCAATATTAAGTTTCAAAAGTTCTTCTTTACGCTTTTCACTCTTTTCAGCGAGCAATAAATTTTCCTTTGAAACAATATTGTATTTTAAAAATGCACGGGCATATATCATTCCCATGTTTCCGCATCCAACTATTGTTATTTTCATATGTAAATAATTTATTTTTTAAGGCCATAAGAATACAGCATTATTTTCATTTTATTCCTGAAAGAAAATGCTGCTTCATAAGGTAAAATTATAACAAAATTGATTGCTGAACTTTATTTTCAGACCTTTACAAGGTGAAAAATTACAAGTACATACTTTTTGATCTTGATGGAACATTAACTGATCCACAGGAAGGAATAATTAATTCCATTCAATATGCGCTGAAACGATTTGGAATTAAAAAAGAAGATCATGAACTGATCCATTTTATTGGGCCTCCATTACATCATTCTTTTCAGGAAATATTTGGAACAGAAGAAAAAGCATATGAGGCTGTTGCAGTATACAGGGAATATTATGCTGAGAAAGGGATTTTTGAAAACCTGGTTTATTCCGGGATTAACGAACTGCTCAATGAATTATCCTCGATGAACAAAGTTATGTTTGTCGCTACCTCCAAACCAACATTCTTTGCTAAACAGATAGTTGAACATTATAAAATCGACCATCATTTCAAAGCCGTGGTGGGAAGCAATCTTGACGGCTCACACACCGATAAAAAAGAGATCATTCAAACCATTCTTGACATGATACCTGAGGCTGACAAAAAAGAAATGCTGATGATAGGTGACCGTAAATTTGATATCATCGGTGCAGGTCATCATAATATTGATTGTGCTGCAGTAACCTTTGGTTATGGTTCAATTGATGAATTGCAAAACGAAAAACCAACGTACATTATAAATACCATTGAAGAGCTAGGGAAACTCTTTTAACGAAAGGAATCTTAAACCTGAGCGTCATTGCGATGAGTCTTTCGCGAAGAAGCAATCTCATGCACTCAAGCGTATCCTAATTGCGATAAAGCAACTTCTAATATAAAAGGCCATCTCACAAAGATGGCCTTTAAATTTTTAAATTTAATCTTGATTACAGCCCTAAAACAATCTCATTGGGATCTTTTCCACCGAACAACATCTTTGTAGGATTCTCTAACATTTCTTTAACCTTAACGAGAAATCCAACCGATTCACGTCCGTCAATGATCCTGTGATCATAAGACAAAGCAACATACATCATCGGGCGTATTACAACCTGTCCGTTAACTGCAACAGGACGTTCCACCACATTATGCATTCCAAGGATAGCGCTTTGAGGAGGATTAATGATAGGAGTACTCATCATTGAACCAAATACACCACCATTCGTAATAGTAAATGTACCGCCACTCATATCTTCTAATGTGATCTTATTGTCGCGCGCTTTCAGAGCAAGATTCTTAATCGCTGTTTCGATCTGTGCAAGGCTCATTTGTTCTGCATTACGAACAACAGGGACTACGAGTCCTTTTGGGGCACTTACTGCAATTCCGATATCAGCATATTTATGATACACGATCTCTTCTCCATCAATCATTGCATTCACTGCAGGGAAAAGATTCAATGCTTCAGTAACAGCTTTAGTGAAGAAACTCATAAAACCTAAATTGGTTCCATGAACTTCCTTAAATTTATCTTTATATTTTGCTCTCAATGCATAGATCGCACTCATATCAACTTCGTTGAAAGTGGTAAGCATTGCTGTTTCATTCTTTACAGAAACCAAACGCTGAGCTAATTTCTTACGCAAAGGACTCATCTTAGAACGATCGGTATCTCTGCTTCCGCCCCATGCTGCCGCTGAAGAGCTATCAAAGCCGTTTGCCAAAGCAGACAGCACATCACCTTTTGTAATACGTCCATCTTTACCGCTTCCGTTTAATTTGCCGGAAGGAACCTTATTCTCATCCATCAGCTTTTTAGCAGCAGGAGAAGGAGTGCCATTTGCGTAGCTTTCTGACTTAGCAGACTCTTTCACTAGTTCCTTTTTCTCAGACTTTACTTCCACTTCAGCTTTTGCTTTTGGTGCTTCTGCTTTTTCAGCAACTTTCTTTTCACCCTTAACGGAAGTATCAACTGAACAAACCACCTGGCCAACCTTAACAGTATCGCCTTCAGCAGCCAATATTTTTATAGCTCCTGATTCTTCAGCATTTATAGTTAGGGTTGCTTTATCAGAATCCACTTCAGCCACTTCTTCATCCTTCTCCACATACTCACCATCTTTCTTAAGCCAGCGGGCGATCACAACTTCTGTTATTGATTCACCCGGGCTTGGTACTTTCATTTCAATGATTGCCATAAATTTTAGATTTGAGAGCTAAGACGTAAGATATTAGAATGTGATTAATATCTCATGTCTCATATCTATTTTGTTACTAATTGTTTTACAAATATTTTATCAAGAATACTTTGCTGTTGTTCTGCGTGATTTTTCGAAAATCCTGTTGCCGGACTTGCGTTCTCTGCACGACCAACATAATTCAGAATAATATTTTTTGTGTCGGAAGTCTTCATGAACATACGCATCATATGAGCCCATGCCCCCATGTTCTCAGGCTCTTCCTGAGCCCATATATGCTCAGTTGCACCTTTGTATTTGTCTAGAATTGTTCTTAATTGTTTTGCAGGAAAAGGATATAACTGCTCAACGCGAACAATCGCAACGTCATCAACACCCGCTTTTTCTCGTCCTTCAATAAGATCATAATATACTTTACCGGAACAGAACACTACCTTTTTTACAGATTTAGCATTTACCGTATCATCGATAACTTCCTGGAATCCTCCTGTTGTAAAATCTTTCACAGATGAAACACAACTTGGATAACGTAATAATTTTTTAGGGGTAAAGCAGATCAATGGCTTTCTGAAATCACGTTTAATTTGTCTGCGCAGTACATGAAACTGATTTGCCGGTGTTGTACAATTCACTACCTGCATATTATTTCCGGCACATTGTTGTAAGAATCTTTCAAGTCTTGCGCTTGAGTGCTCCGGGCCCATTCCTTCATAACCGTGAGGTAATAACATAACCAAGCCGTTCATTCTTCTCCATTTCGCTTCCGCGGAAGTGATGAACTGATCAATGATAATTTGTGCACCATTAAAGAAATCACCGAACTGCGCTTCCCATATAGTTAATGCACTTGGTGTTGACATTGAGTATCCGAATTCAAATCCGAGAACACCATACTCGGATAATAAAGAGTTATAGATGCTTAGTTTTCCTTTGGCTCCGAAATTATTCAAGGGAGTATATTCATCTTCTGAATCTTCAACTTTAACAATCGCATGACGATGAGAGAACGTTCCGCGCTCCACATCCTGACCGCTAAAACGAACGTTATGACCTTCATTCATAAGCGTTGCGTACGCCATCAGCTCACCCATTGCCCAATCATAATTATCAGAGGAGATCATTGCTGCCCGGTCATCAAACAACTTCTGGATCTTATTAAAGAATTTTTTATCCTTTGGTAATTCAACGGTCTTTTTAGCAATTTCCAGGAAAGCCTTTTTATCAACGGATGTATCCGGAGATTTATCAAAAGCATCAGCATCAGCCATTTTCAGCCCTTTCCATTGACCTTCAAGGAAAGAAGTGATCTTTGCTTTTTCAGTTTGTTTTGCTTCATCTAACTTTTCCTGCAACAGATTTTTGAAATCAGTTTCCATTTCTTTTGCCAGATCCGCAGCTATAGAACCTTCCGCAGATAACTGTTTTGTATAGATCTCTCGGGAATTAGGATGAGAAGCAATCGCTTTATAGAGTAATGGCTGTGTGAAACGAGGCTCATCACCTTCATTGTGGCCATATTTACGGTAACATAGAACATCAATGAAAACATCACGGTGGAAAGTCTGACGGAATTCCATTGCAAGTTGTGCAGTGTAAACCAATGCTTCAACATCATCTCCATTCACATGAAACACCGGTGAAAGCACCGTTTTTGCAACGTCTGTACAATAAGTGCTTGAGCGTGCGTCTAAATAATTCGTAGTAAATCCTACCTGGTTGTTAATTACAACATGTATTGTTCCGCCTGTTTTGAATCCATCAAGCTGGCTCATCTGCAGCACTTCGTAAACAATCCCTTGCCCGGCTAATGCAGCATCGCCATGAATTAATATCGGACAAACCTTTTTATAATCGCCTTTATGAAGTGTATCAATTTTTGCTCTCGCAATTCCTTCCACTACAGGATCTACTGCTTCAAGGTGAGAAGGATTTGGAGTAAGGCTTAAGTGAACCTGTTTTCCTTTGTTGGATTTCTGATCACTGGAATAACCCATGTGATATTTCACATCTCCATCAAACACTGAATCCTCAGAAGGCCTTCCTTCGAACTCAGTAAAAATATCTTTATACGTTTTGTTCAGGATATTGGCAAGCACGTTCAATCTTCCGCGATGCGCCATCCCTATTACGAAATCTTCTATTCCAAGATCAGCACCTTTTTCACAAACAGCATCCAGGGCTGGAATTGTTGCCTCTGCACCTTCAAGAGAAAAACGTTTTTGGCCAACAAACTTCGTGTGAAGAAAATTCTCAAAAACAACAGCCTGGTTAAGCTTATTAAGAATTACCTTTTTTTCATCGATGGAAAACTTTGGAGTGTTTTTGCTGCTTTCCATTTTATCCCCATTTTATCCTGAAGCCACTTAATTATTTCTGGCGTACGGATATACATGTATTCAGCACCAATAGACTGACAATAGGTTTGATCAAGGTGAGTAATAATGTCTTTTAATTTTGCAGCACCGATACCAATTTGAGTACCTGCCTGAAAAACTGTTTCCATATCCGATTGACTGAGTCCGAAATTCTCTATCGAAAGATTAGGAAAATATTGCCTGCGCTCACGAACTGGATTAGTTTTGGTGAATAAATGTCCGCGTGAACGGTAAGCATTTACAAGATTCAAAACATCAAATTCCTTTTTAACATTCTGAGGGATCTCACCCGCATCTTCATAATTCTTTCTCGCAAACTCAAAGCCGGCAAAA
>JAJTCJ010000048.1 GCA_021323165.1 Bacteroidota bacterium
AGGACCTGTTTTTTACAGTCATGAACGTATCGGCTGGCACGGCAAACCATTCATGATCCATAAATTCCGTTCCATGTATGTGGATGCAGAAAAGATGGGCCCTGCCCTTTCCAGTAAACATGATCCTCGTATAACACCTTTGGGAAGATTTTTGCGTAAAGTAAGACTTGATGAAATACCTCAGTTCTATAACGTACTGATTGGTGAAATGTCGATTGTAGGACCTCGTCCTGAACGTCAGTACTTCATTGACCAGATCGTACAGAAAGCTCCGCATTACAAGCATTTACATAAAGTACGCCCGGGAATCACTTCATGGGGACAGGTGAAATACGGTTATGCTGAAAATGTGGATGAGATGATCGCACGTTTAAAATACGATATCATCTATATTGAGAATATGTCGCTGGGAATCGATCTGAAGATCCTGATTTATACTGCATTGATCGTAGTGCAGGGACGCGGGAAATAATTTGAAAATTTATTGATTTACCGATTTGGTAATTAAACGTAGCTTGTCAGTTCGAGTGCTTTTTCTCCTTCAGAAAAAATGTATCGCGAATCTTTGATGATCTGTGTGTTTTTTTCACCACGGAGGCACTGAGAACACTAAGGGCACTGAGAAAAAAACTTAAGGTTAATTTTGAGATCACAGAGAAAGCTTCGCTTTTTGCTGTGTATTCGTTTAAGAATATAGCCGCAGATTTGCAGATTTTTATTAATGCAGATTATTTCGCTTCGCGATTGATTGGATTCTGAAATCAATCATCGTTATAATTTTACATTCCTGTTCATTACAGAACTTCAAAAATTCCTATATTTAAACTCTATTTAAAAATCACATTCAATTATGAAAAACATAGCAGTAATAGGTTCGGGAACAATGGGCAACGGAATTGCTCACACATTTGCACAGTGCGGATACAATGTATCAATGATTGATATTAAACAGGAAGCGTTGGACAAAGCAATGGCAACTATTTCTAAAAATCTCGACAGGATCGTTGCAAAAGGAACCATCACTGAAGCTGACAAAGCTCAAACGCTGAAGAACATTTCCACTTTCACTGTTATGGCTGAAGGAGTTAAAAACGCGGATCTTGTTGTAGAAGCTGCGACAGAAAATGTAGAGATCAAATTAAATATATTCCGTGATCTTGATAAGATCTGTAATCCTGAAACTATTCTTGCAAGTAATACATCCTCTATCTCTATTACAAAGATCGGTGCAGTTACTAAACGTGCTGATAAAGTGATAGGAATGCATTTTATGAATCCTGTTCCTGTTATGAAATTAGTTGAGGTGATCAGAGGATATTCAACTTCAGATACAGTTACTAATCTTATCATGGAAACATCCAAAAAACTTGGTAAAATCCCTGTTGAGGTAAATGACTATCCGGGCTTCGTTGCGAACAAGATCCTCATGCCAATGATCAATGAAGCGATAATTACTTTACACGAAGGAACTGCCGGTGTTGAAGAAATTGACACTGTAATGAAGCTTGGAATGGCGCATCCGATGGGACCATTACAGCTAGCTGATTTTATTGGTTTAGATGTTTGTCTTTCTATATTGAAAGTATTGCAGGATGGTTACGGTAACCCGAAATATGCTCCTTGTCCTTTATTGGTGAATATGGTTACAGCCGGACATCTTGGTGCTAAATCAGGTAACGGTTTTTATAAATATACTGCTGGATCGAAAGAAACCGTTGTTTCAGATATGTTTAAGAAAAAGGAATTAGTTTAAAAGTTTCAGGTTTCAGGTTCTGCATGTGAATACACAGAACTTGAAACCTGAAATTCATTAATCTGTAACTATTAGAAATCCCCATTCTCAACCAGCTTAATAGCTTCTTCAATAGCTTTATCGTCACCGGTGGGATCATATTCGGTTTTCAGACTGGAGTTGAACATCAACGCGACACCTTGCCACATAAAAGCTGAAAAGGATCCACGCATATCTTTTACAACATTATAGGTTGTCTTACCGGTTTCCCTATCGATAAGTTTTATAAGGATTCTTCCCTGGTTGACTGATAATTTCTTCAGCTCTGCACTGAATTCATCCTGAAGCTGCTTTTCTGCAAGTTTGGTGTATTTGGCTCTTTCCGATTCAGACATCATAGAAAGTATCCTGTCATACTCCTTTAATTTAGCTGCAGCAAGGATGGCGTAAGGATATACTTTTTTCACATTGTATTTAGTGCGATCCCAGGCCACTTGCTGACGCTTGTTCTTAAAAACTCTATCAGCATAGCAATTGATCACCGGCAGGGAAACAAAAGGTATCGTGTCTCCTTCATAAACGGTTGTTCGCACGGCAACTCCAACCACAGGCAGTTCAAGCCCTTTTGTAACATTACCTTGAGCAATGCAAAGACAGGGAAACAGGAATAAAAATATCAGAATTCGAGTTGACATCTGATGATTTGGATACAAAAAAGGTACCCATATTTATGATTATAACGCAATATCGGGATAAAAGGTATAGGGAGGAGAAATATCGAAGGAAGCACTTCGTGAGGTTGATCCTCTTTCTCTTCAAAACGTCATCCTGTGGTACCACACGGGATCTTCATAAGGTTAGCAGAATCCTATACACTTTGTTCTAATTGACAAGATCCCGTGTCGGGGCACGGGATGACGATCTAAAATGAGAGAACGCTCCGGAAGAAACTCAAGTAAACTTAGTTTTCAAAAGTAACCAGATCCCGTGTCGAGGCACGGGATGACAGTCAGAACGTAAATAACCTTCGTAGTCTATGTTTAATTTAACCTGTTTGCTTTCCACTTGGAAACGTTTCCGGAATTTGAACTTTCTGCAGTTTTTTCGGGTTTCTTATTGGTCATGAGTCTTGCGCCAAAAAGAGCAGCAATTTCCGCTTCATCTTCATTCTCTTTCGCCAGCATTTCTGGCTTAAAATAATGTTTAATAAAATGGGTATCGAAATTACCGGATGTAAATGCTTCGTGCTTTAAAACGAATTTACAGAATGGTAATGTGGTTTCCACTCCAACGATCTTATAATCATCAATAGCACGGATCATACGATTGATCGCTTCTTCCCTGTCTTTCCCATAAGAAATAAGCTTAGAGATCATCGGGTCGTAATAAATAGGAATATCCATTCCTTCTTCAAAACCATCGTCTACTCTGACACCAAGTCCCTGAGGACGCTGATAAGTAACTAATTTTCCGATATCCGGAAGGAAATTATTTGTAGGATCTTCAGCATATACACGCACTTCGACACTATGTCCATGAATTTTCAGATCTTCCTGTCTGAAGGATAATTTTTCTCCTCTTGCCACCTTTATCTGTTCTTTTACAAGGTCGATCCCGGTGATCATTTCTGTAACCGGATGTTCAACCTGCAAACGTGTATTCATTTCAAGGAAATAGAAATTTTTGTTCTCATCAAGAAGGAATTCAACGGTACCGGCACCAGTATAATTACAAGCTTTTCCAACATTAACTGCACATTCTCCCATCGCGTTGCGAATCTCGGGTGTTAATACTGCAGATGGAGCCTCTTCAATTACTTTCTGATGGCGTCTTTGAATAGAACATTCGCGTTCAAACAGGTAAACGATATTTCCGTGACTATCACCTAAGATCTGAATTTCAATATGTCTTGGCCCTGCAACATAACGCTCAATAAAAACAGAACCATCACCAAAAGCAGAAGTTGCTTCACTAACAGCAAGCTTCATCTGCTCCTCAAATTCCTCTATTTTCTCCACTATACGCATTCCTTTTCCGCCACCACCTGCACTTGCCTTGATCAATAATGGAAACCCGGTTGCTTTGGCTACTTTTTTCCCCTCCTCTACACTGTCAATTGCACCTTCTGAACCTGGAACCATCGGAATCTTATATTTTTTTGCTGCTGCTTTTGCAGAAAGCTTATCACCCATCATATCCATAGCCTCAGGTGAAGGTCCGATAAAGATTAATCCAGCCTTTTTTACGGCCGCGGCAAAAGCTGCATTTTCTGATAAAAAACCATATCCGGGATGAATTCCATCAACATTTAACTGCTTACAAACTTCAATAATCTTGTCACCTAAAAGATAGGACTGATTAGAAGGAGGCGGCCCGATACAGACAGCTTCATCAGCGTATTTTACAAAGGGTGCATTTCTGTCGGCTTCAGAATAAACCGCCACTGTTTTTATACCCATTTCCCTGCAGGAACGCATTACTCTTAAAGCAATTTCTCCTCTGTTAGCGACTAAGATTTTGTTCATAAAATGTTGATTAATAAATTCTTGTTATAAAGCCTCAAAAAATATATTTGTGAGACAGACATTCGTAGTTCCACAAACCTAAATAAAAAAGTCTCATTCTGTTGTAATTTTTTGTATCAATTATAAACAGAAATTCTTTTCCAATTATTTAAAACGATTTCAATAATGATCAAAAAAATTACTTTTCTTTTTCTATTTATTTCATTTAGTGCGATTTGCTTTTCTCAGAAAAAATCAAAAAAAGAAGATACCTCAGAAAAGAAGACTATTGAAACTGCAGAAGCGGAAAAGCTGATTCTTGATGAGTTGAATAAAATGCGTACTGCCGCTAACCTTGATGTTTTTGAAACAAACGAGATCCTTTCCAAAGCCAGTGCCATACAGGCTGAAGATATGGCGAAGAACAACAAGGCTCAGCTTGATAACAGTAAAGGTAAAATGAAGACGACAGCTAAACGTGTGATCGCTTCAGGTGGTACAAAGAATGCAGAAGAAACAGTTCTGGCTGTTTCAGCCTTAAAGGGAAAAGTAGCGGCTACCCCAAAAGATATTGCCGATGCTATTATTGCTAAATGGAAAGTTGGGAAAAAAGAACAGGCTATCATTAAAAACGGGACTTATGTATTTGCAAGTCCTTCGGTTAAAATTGACGCCACAGGCAAAAAGGCCTATGTTTCTGTAGTTTATGGTGGCTTCAACATTGTTAATGATGGCGCAAAAATGAAAAAAGAACTGAAAGCGCCATATACATCTAAAAATAAAAAGATAAAAGGTGCAGATGTACGGGCCTGCAAAAACTGTGATAAATTCAAAGATTACGATGGGCTTCAAAAAGGACTTTATGTAAAGGATAACAAAGTATATCTGAAATATGATAACCTTAAAGCATTCTCCAAACTAATCAAAAAACCTAAAGATGGTCTTGCAATTGATTTTGTTCAGAAAGCTCAATATGAAAATCCGAAGTACAATATCTATGATAATAATCTTTTGAGCAAAGGTGTTTTGCAAAAGACTGTTTCAAAAGATAAATTATTCAGCAAAAACCTGGTTAAACCTGAAAAAAAGGGGAAGAAAGTCAGTAAGCTGGATGTGCAGCTAGGTACCGTTCCTAAAAATATTACAGGTCAATACGAGATCAATCTTCTAGTGATACAGGATGGAAAGCTTTGTAAAACTATCCGTAAATCATACATTGAACAAGGAGATCAGGAATCCAGCTCACCGCTTTCAATGCTGTTGATGCCTGAAGATGCAGCATATACCAAACCTCCTTTTGAACCTAAATCTGAATCGACCCTTTTGAGCTTTACCATTCCGTTTGAAAAGAACAAATCCGATTACAAACCGGAGGATCTTGATCCTTTTCTGAATGCACTGCAGGAACCTGATTTCTTTATTGAAGGCTTATACATTACAGCTTATTCTTCTATTGAAGGAGATGCAAGTTCTAATTCAACACTTCAGAAAAAACGCGCAGAAAGTATAATAAAAGCCTTATCCAAGATGCAAAAAGCGGGCGTTGTAACAAATGTCAAGACCAGCGATTCATGGAGTCTTTTCCAAATGGAAACAGAAGACAGCAAATATGATTACCTGGCGAAAATGAGCAAAGAGAAAGCTATAAATGAGATAAATTCAAAAGGACTGGCAACTGAACTTGAACCGATTTTAAGCAAAGAACGTTTTGCACAGATCGTTATGGATGTAACATACGATATAACAGGGGCCAAAGAAGAGAAATTCTCTGTAAGTAAATTCAACCAGTCGGTAAAAAAAGGAGATCTGAAACAGGCATACAAAATTCAATTTTTCATTAATAAGCAAATGCGTGATCAGAAATACTCTGCAGAAGCGCCTTCAAAGATGATTATTCCTGCAGAAGCAAAGTATTCCGGATTATTAAATAATCAGATCGTTGGAAAATATTTGCTGAACAATAATATTGTTGAAGATGAAGATTATGCTGAAATGAAAAAGCTTGCTGCCGTGGATCCTGCTAATAATTATATCAAGTTCAATAATTTATTCTGCGCTGTGAAGCTTGATAGCACTATCGGAGATCTGAAGGCTCAAAATGAGATGCAAGGTAAAATTGACGGATTATACAAAAGCGAGATACCAAAGAAATTTGTAGATGCATTAAACACAGAATGGCAGTTCAGGATCATTGAAGTGTATGACACACTGGAAACAGGTGCACCTGTTGTGGAAGCAGCCATCAACCGCATAAAATCGTTCTATAACTTTAAAGATGGCTCCTGGCAGAATGCATTGAAGCTATCATATGTGTTTGCTAGATTCAAGGATTATAAATTTGCTACAAATGTTCTCGCTCCATTTATTAAAGAGGAAAATGTGGATGAACAATTATTGTTCTCATTTATTTCTTTTTGTGCCCAGGAAGTTGAATTGGTTAATTCCCGTTTGTTTGTCACCGCGTTGCAAAAAGCAGAAAAAGCAAATCATTCGAGATATTGTAAGTTATTCGGACAACCCTATTTGACTTTCCAGGTGTTGGATAATCCGTTAGTGAAGCAGGATTATAATAAGGCAGGGTGTAAATAATTAGATTGTTTTTTCCTTTTCTTTTTGTCTTGAAACAAAAAGAAACAATCCCGCACGTGCGGGACAAGACCGGGCGAATCCTTCCCTCCTCTCAGCATTTTACAGAAAATCTAAAGAAAGAGAACTAAAGCTCTTTCAAAGATTTCTTGTAAAATACTGTTCACCGCGACACTGCATCACACCCGCTCAAGGCTTGCCCGCGGCTCCGGAAAATGATTATAAGTAAAATGGAATCATCAAACTAAAAGGAAATACTGTTCAATGAATTTAAAGGAGTTTAATTAAAGAACAAACTTAACCGGTTGCATAAGCACAATATTCTTCATTATTTAAAAAATTAAATTCTATTTCAGAATTTTACCTATTGTATTAAAAATGATCTTTAGGTCTGTTCCTAAGCCCTGCTCTTCAATATATTTTAAGTTGAGCTTTAATTTAGCCGGCATAATTTCATTAATATAGACAGTTTCAGGATCTGCTGCTTTACCCAGAATCTCATTTTCATTACTGTATTCAATACTTGCATAATCCGTGATCCCCGGCTTAACAGATAAAACTTTCAGCTGTTCCGCTTTGTACATATCAACATACTTTCTTACTTCGGGCCTTGGACCTACAAGACTCATATCACCGAAAAGGACATTCAATAATTGAGGCAGCTCATCGATCTTATATTTACGGATAAAATATCCGGCTTTTGTGATCCTGTTATCCCTTCCACCAACAGTAAGTAATCCAGCCTTATCTGCATCTGTTCTCATAGAGCGGAATTTGAAAAGCTTAAAATCTTTCCCATCTTTTCCCACACGCGTTTGATTGTAAAAAATACCGCCTTTGGAATCAAGAACTATTATAATTGAAATAATGAGAAACGGAATCAGTAAGATCAATAATCCGAGTAAAGAAAAAAAGATATCAAAAATGCGCTTCATTTAAACAATAGATTATTTATCCAATAACTTTCTTTACGGACTGAATAACAGCATTGATAACCTTTTCAACCATCTCATCATTAAGATCGTAAAAGATAGGGAGAGAGATCTCTCTTGAATAATTATCGAAAGTCACCGGGTAATTATGAACGTTATATCCCATTTTAGAATAAAAACTCATCATTGGTACAGGAATGAAATGTACATTAACAGAAACATCATGATCGAAGATCTCTTTTATAATTGCGTCACGCTGAACTTCTGTTATATTTTTAATCCGAAGAGGATATAAATGATAACAGCCTTCCGATTCATTATTCTTAAGAACAGGAAGCTGAGCCCATTCATATTGAGAGAGCACTTCTGAATATTTTTCACAGATGATCTTTCTTCTTGGTAATGTATCACTATCATACCGTTCAAGCTCAACCTGGCCTATAACAGCCATAATATCTGTCATGTTGCACTTATAACCCGCTTCAACAATATCATAACGCCAGTTGCCTTTTTGAGTTTTAGCAAGCGCATCTTTATCCTGTCCATGCAAAGTTTTTATACACAAAGCCTTGTAAACTGCATCATTATCAAAAGGTGCCGGAAGATTTAACGCAACGGCTCCTCCTTCCGCTGTGGTTAGATTTTTAACTGCATGGAACGAAAAAACTGAAATATCAGTTAATGATCCAGCTCTTTTCCCTTTATACCATGCTCCGAACGAATGAGCGGAATCTGAAAGAACCAGAATGCGGCCAAGAGTTCTTTGAACATCATTATCAGCCACAAAAACTCCCCAATGTTTTTTTACAACTGCATTGATCTCATCATAGTCGCAAGGAAATCCACCAAAATCAACCGGCATTATCACTTTTGTTTTACCTGTGATCGCCTTCTCAATATTGGCAACTGAAATATTAAAATTGGCAGGATCAACATCAACAAATACAGGCGTAGCTCCGCAGTGCATTACCACATTGGCTGTCGCAGAATATGTATACGCAGGAAGAATCACTTCATCACCTTCTTTAACACCAAACCATCTTAGCATGATCTCCAGACCTGCAGTTGCACTGTTTAGGCACAATGTCGACCTGTTACCGCAATAAGCAGTCAGTTCTTTCTCAAACTGTTTTGTTCTTGGCCCTGTTGTGATCCAACCGGACTTTAGAACTTTTGTTACTTCATCAATTATCTTTTGGTCGATTCTGGGTGGTGAAAATGGGATCATTGCGTTTAATTTTCTATAAAATAATTTTTTTCTTCAGTATTTGGAATTCTGCATGTTTCTTTTTTTCCAAAAAATTTATATCTGTTTTTAGCAAACCATTTATATAGATTGTCTCTGATGAAAGAAGGGATGATCATTAATACCGGCAGCAAGCGATAACCGCTTTTTAAGTGTTTAGTGATCTGTAAAATTGCAGTTGAACGTGTAAAAAACTTTCCTTCACTGTAAAAAATAACCGTATCAAGATCTGTGGCATCAATTCCGTGTTCTCCTAAAAACCTTATTGCAAAAGGCGATTGTAAAGATGAATAATAAATATCGCGCTTGGGATTATTCATCCAGATCTTATCAACCGTTGAATTACAAAAATTACATACACCGTCAAAAAAAACAATGTTTTTATTTTTATGATTTTCCGCTTCCATCTAATCGATCTTTTCGGTTTTTAAATTATTTCTTACCCTGAAACATAATACAGAAGTAAAGAATGCGTAGAACAAGACACCTGCCTGAGTTTCAAGCATTGATTCAGTAAGAAAATTAATAACAATAATCATTAAGAATAACGCGTAAAGTACATCTTTTGTTCGGACTGCATGCCACATCGGTACAAAAATATGAAGTAATAATAAGACAAAACCTATTGCACCTAAAGAAACAAAAACCTGATAGAACTCATTATGACAGTTCAGCTTATGCTCCATCGCACCTGATAAATCTTCTTTCTCGTACTCTGCTAATAATTCGTCTTTAGCATCTCCGGTCCCTACACCTAAAACAGGATTCTCTTTAATAATTTCTCCGGCAGCGCTCCAGACAAGCATTCTAACAGCGGTACTTTCCGCATCTGATTTGTTCGTTTTTTCATTTGAAAGAACTGAAATGGTAGTATTTAATCTATCAGCGACAGCAGGGACATATTTCATAATTAAAAAAGCACCTAAAATCAATGTCAGAAAACCGACAAGCCCAACAAGATATTTCCTTCTGCTAAGGATAAAAAAGAGTAAAATAGAAATGTAGATCAACAGAAGGGTTATAATTCCCAGCTTTGAAGACAACAAAATTATAATAAAGGAAAAATAAATTATAATAGGAATGATCCAGCCTTTAAAAAAGGTGTCGACTCTTTCATTTTTCAACAAAACTAAAAATAGCCATACTATGCAAACATTCAGATACATCGAAAAATAACTTGGATGGATGTAAAAAGAAAACAGCGTATAGAAAAAATGATTTTCTCCTGTTCCAAAGTAGGTTGTTAATGCAATAATGATCATTAATAAAGAAGAAAGGAATCCTCCTCCAATTAGTCCATGAAACACTGCTTTTACGTTGTCTTTATTAGGTGGGCTGCTACATAGAACAAGTGGAAACAAAAACAAAGTAAGTTTGACCTGAACATCAAACAGTCCTGAATTTATGTTTTCTGTATAAAGCAATCCAATTAAATGAATCAGATAAAATCCAAAAAACAAAAGTGCGAACTTGTTTTTAATGAGGGTTTTAAATTTATTTTTAAAACTTCCTTCAACAAGCCAGTTAAGCATAAGAATAATAATGAAGATTTGCATTAATCTTGCGAAGGGCAAGGTGAAAGCTATCATCACCAGAGAATAATAATATATTCGGGTATGTATTTCCTGACGGTTCAAAACTATTTATTCAGATTGATGAATTCCCAAAACTGCTGTGCGATCTTATCTCCGCAGTTACCCTGATCTATAAAAAGTTCTTTCGCCTCACCTTCCACACCCAGCAGCAACGTTTTTTTCATAGCAAGATTTTCAAAGATCTTAGAAGGAATTGCTCCCTTAAAAAGATCCAGTCGCTTTAGGGGGATCAAAGCAATATCAGAAGCGGCTACAATAGAAGGCATTTCCTTTTTAGTTACTGCATCAAGGAAATATACATTGTCTGTTTTAAGTTCATTCTTTAACCGCATCAGCTTATCCTTTTCTGGTCCGCTTCCCAGGATCAGAAATTTAATATCTGAATATGATCTTAATCTATCAGCGGCTTTAATGATCACTTCCAGGCCTTGTGCATGACCAATAATTCCTGCATAAAGAAGCAAAATATCATTATCCGAAAAATTATTTTCCTTTCTCCAGTTGCTTTGAACTGAATCAGAATTATAATAATTCAGATCAACACCATTCGGGAGCCAGTACACTTTTTTTTCGGGAAAGCGAGCCGAAATATCCCTGCATATTCCCTGGGTTTGCCCGCTTATCAGCTCTGACTTCCTATAAAGGAATTCCTCCAGCCTCGTTGCTGAATAAAGAAAAAATTTATTTGTAACCAGTCCTAATTTCTCAGCGCTTTCCGGCCAGAGATCAGAAACATTGAAGATCAGCTTTGCTCCTTTGATCTTTTTTAACAAATAAGCAGTGATGCCCAGAAACAATGGAGGACTTTCACACAATATGAAATCATATTTTCCAAGCTTAAAACAGCCTATCCATAAGGACGAGAGTACAAAGGAGAAATAATTTATAAGACGTTTAAGTATACCTTTACTCTTACTGACATAGATCCAGCTTCGGTGAATCTTAAGATCATTCGCCTCTTCATAGGAATAGAACTTGCCCTTAAATTCAATATGAACCTCCATTTGAGGATAGTTAGGCATTGCAGTAAGAACAGTCACATCCATCCCCTTTTTACGAAGGCGGACCGCTAATTCAAACAAACGATTTTGAGGAGCCCCGACTTCAGGTGGAAAATATTGTGTGAGTATGAGTAACTTCATTCTTTGTGTTTTCCAGGAGGCTAATTGCCTTACGATAATTCACGAATTCAAATTTATTGGCCTCTAAATATTCGACCAGCCAAATATACCAGTTTTTCCATGTTTTAAAGCTATCGCTAAAATATCTATCGTGAAAAATCACACCTAAATACTGAAGATTGGCCTTATGAGCCTTTTCAATCAAAAGCATTGTATTATCCTTGGCTTCCTCTAGGGTTTGACTTTGCCAGCGTTTATCCTTATCGATCATCCAGCCATCCATTATCTGAAATGGAAACTCCCACATATCACCAATTTTATAAGGATCTTTAAAAGAAAATTCTGATGAATCATATTGATATCCTTCATTTTGTCTCAGGTAATGCATACGGATTCCGAAGGGGGTATCAGATAAACTTTGTTTAAAACGATCAAATTCGACTTTTACCTTTTCTGCTGAATCAAAATCAATCCCATGCACACCGATCTCAATATTACGGGATGATAATTCCTTTATCCAATTGTCTGCTTTCTCTGCAGGATAAGATAAACCAAGACCATTATTTACACCAATAAAAAAAGAAGAAGGTATGTTATGAGATTCATTAAAGCTGATTACTTCTTCTATCTGCTGCCATTTATTTCCTGAAAGATCTTTAATTCTTGCAAAGTATTCACCCAAGCTGATTTTACCCAAGACCAGTTCGAGATTTGCGCGAATCACAAATTTCGGCAAAATCATATCCCTGGTATGTTCCCATACTGTTAGGTGATCTATGTCATGTGAAATAATGGCTTTCATTTATTTAATCTGCTTAACTAAAATGATTCACGTTTAATTAACTTTAATCCCATTTCAAAAGGTAATCTGGCTTTATTGACCGTATAATACGAAACAAGGTCACCACCGAATCCTCTGAAGAAACGTTCTACTTCCTGAAGCATTGATCCTTCAAAATCGAAACATTTCAATCCTAATTCTTTTGCATGTATTACTGCCTGCCATAATGAGGCAACTCCGGCAGCCTGATGCTTATTATCGCTGTTATAACCTCCCAATAAATAATAGCAGGTGTTTTTATCATAAATACAAAATGCAGCCGAAAGCGGTGTTTGATTTTCCATTGAAACAACTGCAAAACTATTCGTATCATTTGCAAACTGAAATAATATTTTCTTTACCAGTTCTGCATTCAATCCTTTATTCTTTCTTGAAAATGTTTTCATCACAAGCTCCTCAACCACCTTATAATCCTTGGTTATAACAGTAACAATATTATCTTTCAATGATTTATTTAAACTATTTCGTTTATCAGAAGATAAATTCCCTGATAATTCTTCAAGCGTTTGCCTAAGATCGATTTGATAAGTATAATTAGGAACAACCTTAAATTTTTGCCAGAAAAAAGGTTGTGAATCGAGGATATTATGAGGAAAAGCAATAGTAATAATATCGGCTGATAAAGCATTTAAAAAATCTGCTATTTCCGATAATATTTTTTTATCGTATGATAATGCACTCGCCTTGTTCTTTGCTTTATTTTCATAAAACAACCCAATATTGGGTGTATAAGGTGGATTCGTGATATGAGTTAATGAAAATATTTTTTTCTTATACAAATGAAATCCAGCAATCAAACGATCATCATTATCAAACACACCGAAAATCTGAATACTATTATCGTAAATGCTCAGCCAGTTCGAATGGTTAAATACGCTGCCGAACTTCTCTGCCAAAGCATCGAACTGAAATAAATCATTGCTATTTAAAATCTTTATCGGCATTTACTGCAGTATATTCTCTTTTAGTAATTTATTATAAACCGAGATCAATTCATTTACATTTTTTGAAAGATCATATTTATTCAGAACCATTACTCTTCCATTTTCACCCATTTTTTTTCTTAGTTCTGCATTATTCAACAGACTATTGATTGCATTCACCACTTCGGAAATATTCTCTGATTCTACAACAATACCGGTTTTCTTATCTTCCACCACTTCTTTTAGTCCACCTACATTACTTGCAATAACAGGAATTTCGCATGCTGATGCTTCCAAAACAGATACACCAAAACTTTCATTGCGTGATACATTTACAAAAATGTCTATCATGTTATGATAAGCAATTATTTCTTTGTATTCGACCTTACCGACAAACACTACATTCTCTTTAATTCCCAGGTCATTTACTATCTTTTCATAATCCTTGGCTTTACTACCACCTCCCACTATCATTAGTTTTAAGGAAAGGTCCGGATTTAGTTGAAGTACTTTACTAAAAGAATGAATAAGTATATCGATCCCGTAAATATGTTCCAATGATTTAATTGTTCCAATAACTATATCATCTTCATTGAAGATGCTTTTGACCTTTTGTTTTTTAAACTTTTCCAGATCAATTCCGAATGGAGTTACTGTTATTGGGTGATTAGTGTATCTGGCGGTTTCCTCAGCCATTATAACACTTGTGGAAAGTACTGCGTCAGCAGACTTCAGATTGAACTTCAGCAATGCCTTATGTAAAAAACTTTTCTGAGGAAATTCAAAAACATCGCTTCCCCAGACAGAAAGAACAAATGGATGAAATTTACTCATCGCGCCCAGCAAACCATAGCTGGTGGCATAATGAGCATGCAGTATATCAGGATTAAATTCAACGATTATCTTCTGTAATTTATTCCAGTGTCTTAAATATTTGATCTTTGAGATGTCCGAGTCCCTCTCGGATTTCTTTCCAACTTCTGCTTGAAATATTGTTATTCCTGGAAAAGCTTCAAACCACTTGCTGAGAATAGGATTTAGACTGAATATCCCAACCCTAAAGCCTTTTTCTGTAAGGAGCTCCGCCCACTTACGGGTATGCGCAGAGTTTACATCAGCTAAAAACAATATTCGTTTGGTCATTATCCTTTAGGGCTTTTCTAAACCCAAATATAGGGGTTTCAGGTAAAACAGACCTACTAAATCAGTTAAATAAACACTTAAAGATTTAAGTCAGAGAAATGCCCAGGAGTCAAGAATGAAGAAGGTTTAAACGATGCGCTCTTCATTGAAGAAGATATATTTCAGAAATCGTTTTAAGGTATAAAAATAGGCCCTGGTTTTAAGCTGATATATTTTTTTTAACGGAGAAAGAAAAGCAAAAGCCAATAGTCGTGTGCTGATAAAAATGAAACAACTTAGGTTTGCAAGAAAAACTTTAGAAAAAGAAAAATGTTTTTTATAGAATTTCAGCTTACTCAATAATTGATTTGATATGGCTACATTATAATTCTTTTTCTGACTCTGTCCGCTGTGATGAAGCACTTTTGCAGAACTCAGATAAACAAGACTACCCAGCTTTCCGGCTCTGTGACAGAAATCCACATCTTCCATCCAGAACAATTTTTCATCAAGCATTCCTATTTTATCAATAAGCTCCTTTCTGAAAAATAAGGCTGCCCCGGATAAAGTTTGAGCATTAAATGAGGTTTTTAATTGTTCGAAAGGATAGTTGGTGGTATCAAATAATTTATGAAGAAAAAAAGTTTCGGCAACAAGTCCACTAACCTTGTGAGTCTTCCAGGCTGATAGTTGGATCGTTCTGTCGGAGTTCAATAACTGAGGTGCCACAACCGCGCAGTTATTATTAGATGACAAATAGCTGTATAATTGCACCATCGCATCATCCACTATCTCAGTATCCGGATTTAATAAGAATATATATTTTCCTTTAGCAATTGCCATTCCCTGATTATTGGCACCTGAAAAACCAGCATTGAATTTATTCACGATAATAAGAGCTTCCGGAAATTTTTCTTTTACGGCCTCAACACTAAAATCAGAAGAATTATTATCGATGACGATCACTTCAAGTGAAATGTCTGAAGGAGTATTCTGATAAACCGTTTTCAGGCAGTCCAGCAACAGCTCTTTCACATTATAACTTACTATGATTACCGAAATGTCCGCCATCATAATTTACTTCAGTTTACGTTTTAACAGCGTTAAATTAAAAATCATTTTAGCTAAAACCGATGGATGATAATATTCCTTTAGAGCAGGATAATTAGCAAAAAGTTTATCGAAAAGATCCGGATCAACGTTATCATTCGTTTCAAAAGCTTTTTTTGCTTCATACATCTTCGAAATAATAAACAGCTTAAGCTTTTGCTTATGTGAAAAACTAATGCAGGCCCTGAAATGCTCATAATGCTGGCTGTAAAGCATTTCGTGAGCCAGAATTATAACATCAATATATCGCGGTTTAAACTTAGTTCCTGAAATCACATTCTGGGAAGTTGTTGAGGATGAATGAATCCTGAAACTTATCAGATCCTCAGGAATATAAACCATCCCTTCTGAAGTTGCTATCCTTAACCAATATTCCAGGTCACAGATCTGGGAAAGATCCGTATTAAAGACTCCGACTTTTTCAATAATATTTTTCTTAAACAATACAGCTGTAGGTTCACCTATAAAGTTCAGAGAGATATGATCCGTTGCGAAATGTGAAACTCTTTCCGATGTAACAAGAGTTGGAGTAGTTGTTCGAACAAGCTTCTTCAAGGTAAGCATATTTGTGCTATAATGCTCCCTGATTTCTGTTGGAACAAATTCATCATAAATAAACTTCCTGTCACTTACAACAAGATATTTACCTTCAGATGCTTCAAACATTTTCTGAATACAATTGCTGGTGATTAGATCATCCTGAAACACGAATTTGATCCATTCTCCTTTTGCTAGTTCAAGGCTTCTATTCCAATTCCCAACCAGGCCCAGATTCTTCACATTTCGAGAAAGGATGATCCTGTTATCTTCCTTCATAAATTGCTCAGCAATAGTTATTGTGCCATCTGAAGAACAATCGTCCACAATTATTATCTCAATATTCCGGAAAGTTTGTGAAACGACACTCAGAAGACAATCTCTCAGATACTTTTCCCCGTTATATGTGGGAATACAAATACTTATCAGCGGCTCCTTCATTCTTAATTCTTTTTGTCAGCAGGAATCCAATGAGATGCTCCGGCACGAACATTATTTTTATAATAAATATCTTCCTCAGCCGGAGCAGAAGAGTTTTCATACCATGGTAAATGTCTTGCAACATATTTTCCGCCAGTCCTGAATGCTTTCTGAACCCAGATAGCACCGTTAGTATAAGGTCTGTATAACGCGAAGGTTGTATCCAGCTCTGAATCGAAAACATTTTTTTCGACCTCATTCAGCCAATATTTTTTTTCCCAGTCTATCACCTTTTCCTTTCCTTCATAATGAACCGGAAGGTCATCGATCTTCAATCCAAATCCAACCTTTTCAATTGAATCATATTTATTTAGCAACTCAACAAAGTATGACAAAACATCAGAAGGACATTCTTCTACAGGAACAACATCCGGATCTGTATAAACATAATAATCGTGCTGAAACAACTTAAAAATTCCTGTTTTCCAAAGTGCAAGATGTCCTGAATTTTCATTCAAACGAAATACTTTGTATGTCGTGGTTTTATAATATTCAAGTAAAGGCAGATAACTCGAATCATTGTCAATAATATAAATATTCTTATAACCATTCTTCTCAAGCCAGGTTATAAGCCTGAGCATGTAGGTAAGACGATTGCGGTTATTAATTATGATCGGAATATTCTTAAAATCAGTTTTTTTTCTGTTGGCAAAAATGATTTTTCTTTTTGCAACAGCTTTAAATTTATTCCAGCGCAGATTAAACGAACCGAAATTCAGATTAACAATATCCTTGAACAGTTGTTTAATATCCATCTAGCCTCTGCCTATTTTTCTAATATTGTTTAAGGAATTATAAAAAAGAAGTGCTCCCTTTCTTAAAACGGAATGATGATTTAACCATTCCGCAAATAAAAAGGATCGTGATCTTTTTAATGCGGACAATTCTCTGGCAGCATCAATCACCCTTGGATCAAAATATCTTTGCTGAATGATACTCCTCTCCCTTTGATGAGTTTCATCAAATGATTTGCTTGATCCGATCCCAAACGTATTAAACACAGTGACTGTAAGAGGGATATATTGAGTGCTTACCTTTTCACACATAATAGTTTTTAAGAAGAAATCATAATCTGCAGTGATCTTTAAACTTTCATCATACATTCCAAACCGGTCAAAAAGTTCTCTTTTTATAAAAGATACCGGATGCCACAAAGTAGTACGGATCAGAAATTCAAACGTAATTATCTCAGGATGCTTTCCAAGGTATTTTTCTTTGCCATTATCAATCATCATGTCACCATAAAGGATATCAGCATTTCCTGCTTTAGCAAAAAAATTCTCCAGCACTTTATTATCACACAGGTAATCACCAGAATTTAAAAAAAGACAATATTCTCCTTCAGCCAAACGAATACCCTTGTTTTGAGCATTGTAAATTCCGCTGTCTTTTTCAGAAATTGATTTATTAATATTCGTTTCATATTGCTTTATGATCTCTGAGCTTCCGTCTGTTGAGCTGCCATCAATAACAATATATTCAAATTCTTTAAAAGTTTGGGAAATAACACTATCGATGGTTTTTTTTAACCCATCTGCATCATTGAGATTAATAGTAATGATACTTAGTTTCATTGTCAGAACTTATTCATTACTTCGATTACTTTCAGTATATCTTCCTCAGTATGAAAGAAAGAAATAGGAAGGCTAAGTGTTGTCTTATGGATCTTTTCCGCTATCGGTGTTTCCTGATCTTTCAATATTCCCCGCATTGCCACCTGCTTATTTGGAGCTACCGGATAATGAATGTCTGTTCTGATCTCATTATTTAAAAGATATGCTTTGAGTTCATCTCTTTTCTCATGACGAATATTAAAAATGTGATAAACATCAGAGTAATCTTTATCAACCATGGGTTTTATGAAATCTTCTTTCAGATGTTGCAAATATAATTTTGCAAGCTTTTGTTTATGAGAATTGATATCATCAAGATATTTTAGTTTAACGGAAAGGAATGCCGCCTGCACTTCATCTAAGCGGGAATTATATCCGACAGTTTCATTATAATATTTTTCCTTGGAACCGTAATTGCGTAAAGTGCTGATACTTTCAGCCAACTCTCGATCATTGGTAGTGACAGCACCCGCATCAGCTATTGCACCAAGATTCTTTGTCGGATAAAAACTAAAAGCATTCACATCACCGAAATTTCCTGCTTTAGTTTTTTTGAATGTTGCTCCATGAGCCTGAGCACAATCTTCTATCACTTTTAATTTATGTTTTTGGGCAATACTCATGATCTTATCCATCTCACAAACCTTTCCATACAAGTGCACAACCATGATGGCAACAGTTTTTGAACTGATCTTCTTCTCTATTTCAGCAGGATCAATATTATAGGTGGCCAGATCAGGTTCTGCCAATACGGGAACAAGACCGTTATGCACAATAGATAGGATAGTCGCAATATATGTATTGGAAGGTACTATCACTTCTGAACCTTTTTCAAAATTGAAAGCTTTTAACGATAGTATAAGTGCATCAAGTCCGTTTGCCAGTCCGATGCAATGTTTTGTTCCGCAATAAGAGGCGAATTCATTTTCGAAAGCTTTCACTTTTTTACCGAGAATGTACCATCCGCTTTCCAGTGTTTCTTTGAAAGCTGTTTCATATTCCTCAAAAAAGGGTTTGTTCAGCTTACCCAGATTTTCGTATTCGATCATTTCTTATAAGGTTCGTGTATGTAATCAGCAGCGTCAAAATATTCTGAGGCAAATACCATTAGTATCGCATCAGGAGTAAAATCATACATTGTATGCCAGTCTGCAGGCTCCAGAATGAGACATTTATCCGGACTTGAAAGATCATACACCTGCTCTGTTTCACCATTGTTATTATAGATCTTACATGATCCTTTGATACAAATGGCTGCCTGGCGTGTTTTATGATGCCGATGACCTCCTCTTTTGGAATCATCAACTCCATAGATATAAAACACTCTACGTATTTCAAAAGGGATCACCCTTTCAATCACCGTAAGGTTTCCTCTTGGATCTGTGAATGTTTTAAGATCGATCATGTATGCCATAGTATTCCTGAATTTACAAAGCTCTAATTTATGAATTAAAATCTTTGTTATCGTAGTAATAATTGTTGGCTATCCTCTTTCGGAGATTTGCCCCGAAAAAGTTTTTTAAAGAACCTTTAAGATCATATAAATAAAACTTAAGGAGATTCTTAAATCCGGTTGGTATCATTGGAGCCATAGCTGTTCCACCGTTAGCGTCAAAGGATGTATCTTTCTCCTGAACTTTTCTCTTCGCTTTATTTAGTTCCCTTATATAAGGTTTGTAAAAAACATCCTTTACTTCATCATTCAGATCATAATATTGTCCGACCAATACTACCTTCTCATCTTTGAAGAATTTCAAACCGTGGAAATGAAAGAATACAACCGGAAAAGTATTACCTGTGGTATTCTCCACAGCTGATATCTTCTCGCCATTCCTTCTAAAAGTATATTGCTGAACATTCCATGGTGCCATTCCGCCACCACGATGTTTCAGTTCATGCACTCCGTTGAAACGTGCCGCAAATTCATCCAGGTATTTCTGATCTCCATACTTTCCGTCTTCCGCGCGAGCATAACACCATTCAATGCATGCATCTCTCCACCATTTCAAAACAGACATTCCATCCGCATCATTTTTAATTGTAACAAACTGAACACAATATCTTCCGCTGATCGCAGACTGATCATACTCAGGAGTGTAATTATGAGCAGTGATCAACACGGATTTACTTCCCATTTCTTCTAATAAAATGCCAGGATTCTCATAAAAACACATATCTGCATCCACATAAGTGCAGTTCTCCAATCCGAATGTATTGATGCTGTAATAAATAGTGGATGCCGTGCATGTCCAGCAATATTCAGCTGAGGAACGTGTTGGCTTTACTTTTAATAATTCAGCATCTTCAAATTCCTTCAGTGAAACAACTGTCATATTCTGCGGTTTAACAGAAAGAAGATAGTTATAACACAAATCATCAAAAGCATAAACATATAAATGGAAATCAGGGCAATTCCTCTGCAAAGACTCATACAATACCAATCCACGCGAAAGATAATTCGAGTTAAAAATTGTGCAGAAATTTAATGTTGTGTTATTTGTTCCAGCCTTATTCATTCAATGAGTGTTTCAGCCATCTAGGCATGTAATTCAGCGTATTCCAATATTTTATATAAGTTCTTAAAAAAGCCAACAGGACATATATATTCTTCATAAAATTTTCTGCAGGCTTGTTGTCGAAGTATCAATTCTTCCTCACCAAGGCTTTCATGAAAGTTCACCAATCTATCTGCAAGTGTGTTCTGCTCCGATTCATCGATCCAAATAACAATTTTTTTCCAATCCACGATTTCCTCAAATGGAAGAACACAATCTGTATTTATAAAAACCGGGATTCTTCCGCAACTTAAAATTTCATAGAGCCGATATGAGTAATTGCCGGCTCCTCTTGCTGCAATAGCATAAACAGAGCTATTCATATTATCCATATACTGATTCCGGGCTGTTTGCTGATCCATTCCCGCTGCCCAAAAACCGTTTCGGATGATGAAATTCGTTTCGATTCTCTCGTCCTTCAACAAAGTCCTTACAGCTCTTCCCCTTACCATCGATCCTTTCTCATGCATTTTAAGCACTCTTGAGTTATGGAAAATTTTACGATACCATTTCCTCAGATTGAATTGCTCTTTCAGGTTAAGATAATCAACATAGCCGCAATAACTTACTGAAGGCCTCTTCGCTTTTTTTATCGGTACCGAATTTTTTATCTTACCAAAGTCGATGCTCCATCCCGGAACAGCAAACTCATTTTTGTCCCGTGTGCTCTTAAAAAAGGTAGTGCGAAGAACTATAATATTTAAAACCGGTATTTTCTCTTCATAATCAGAATTAAAAAAAACGATCATCTTTTTATTATTCTTTCCTGCTATTGCAGAAAGCGCATTTGCTTGATCTATGGTTTCCTGTTCAAATGAAAATTCAGAAGGAAACAAAATATAATCGGCTGCTTCAGGCTTATCAACCAGTTCGATAATCTCTTTCCCATTTTGGATATATTCCTCATAACGCCCTGCATCAGGGTCTTTTCTTTCAGTAGAAGGCAAGCCCCAGTATGGATAAAGCATAACAGTATGCGACCGTCCCTGAGGAATGAATTTTTTATCAGAATATATTTTAAGCATTCTATCCATATTGGCAGAGCCTTACTTTTTCTTGAATACAAAACCTTTTCGGTATGCCCATACTCCGTCTTCCAATTGTTCCCTTGGATCAAATTTACTATCGAACTCGGCTGTTTTATTATACTTTTGAAGAAAAGCATTGACAAACTTTTGTTCATTAAAAAACCAGGAAGGATACGATGCTTTATAAATGAACTCAGGGACTATCTGAACTGTTATTCGTTCCTTTTCAGACTCAACAAAAGCGGTACGATCAACAATTATATATTCAAAATCATAATTCAAAAGCTTTGAGATCAGCTCGTAAGGATGTTCAAAATACGGAATTACGCTGGATAAGAAAAGCACCTGAGCCTTTTGAGATTTTAAGGCTTCTTCAATTGTATAAAAAAATTGCAGGTTATCATGAGCAATGAATTCCTTTCCGCTATCCACAAAATGCTTTTGCTCTACTACACTCCACTTAAGTTCTTTCGCATTTTCAATAAGTGTTCTGTTTTGGAAATAAGAGCTGCCCAGAGAACCCCCAAAATCAACAACATGCAACGCCCCGTTGTTTTCTTTCGCAACATGATTAAAAGCATCCAGCAAGGGCTGAGAATAATGAATCACATCAAACAATACAGAATCTCGCTCATAAACAGCCTCACCATTCTTTACTTTTAATAAGGCATTCTTTACTTTTTCAAGAATGGCTGAATCATCGTATCCTGTACATTTTTCTTTTGCTTCTGTCCAAGTCTTATAATTACCAAACCATCCGTATTTTTTTTTCTGAGGTTTAATGATGCTTACTATTTTATTTATAACTGCAACCGGTATGAACTTTTTGATTATTTTTTTTAAAGTCAAACCTTGTTTCGCCTGTTCTTCCAGAACTTTTGCATATTCCGTAAGTACTATGAACCTTATCTCATTATTCAGCTTATTATTATATCCGTAAGGCTTGCCATCTTTCCATGTGACTAACTTTAAAATGTGCCCACTTTCTTTATTACCGGTAAATTTGTATTCATTTTTAAAGTAATTCTCATCATCCTTCATGTTCTGATCAAAACAAAAATCTTTCATCACTTTAGACAAAGGGTAAAAATTTATCTCTGAACTGAACAGATAAAGCAATGTCATATCGCAGATACCACCGGGAATATTATTCTGTTGATGATAGTTCCATTTTGCTTTTAACGTTTCAATTTTCGGAGTAGAATACAACTCAAGTATAAAATCACAAAACTTATTGATGGTTTCTTTCTTCCAGAAGGAACAACATGCAGAAGCTGACCACCGGTAGTTTTCCTGGTATTTGGTCATTGTATAAGCCGCATCAAAATCTTTATAAAAAGGATAAACAGCACTCAGATCATCATAGATCATTACGTCCGAATCGGAATAATAACAAACATCAATGTTGTTTTTATTCATATAATTACGCAACATGAACCATCGTTTGATGCAGATCAATTCAAATGAAGCGCTGTTAGTGCTCATATGAACATACATCTTTTCGAATTCAGCAATGCCTTCACTTAACTGAGCAATCAGACACGGTTTTATCTTCAGGTTTTCCGACCTTGCATCTGTTATTAAAACAACATTCCTGTTGAATACAAGAGCCTGATCAACCGACCTTATAAGGTAATCCGGAATATTACCTGAATGAATATAAACTACTGGTAACATTCTATTTAAAAACAGTGGTTAATTTATTATATATTCTTTTTAAAATACTTTTTTTATTCATTCCCAATCCTTTGAAATAAGTAGCGATATATTTCTTTGATCTTTTGTCGTCAATAACAGGGATTGGTTTAACCTCGATACGACTTAGCGCAAGCTGAACATCCCAGCTGTGCGAAGTTCCACTATGAGAACCGGATCCATCAATACCAATATTCTGAACCAGTGATTTTCCGGGATAGAGACAATATTGATCCTTCAAAAATGATGAAGCATACCAGCGAATTGCCCAGGAATTGTTTTTTCCTTCAATCTGATCAGCTAACATTTGTGTGTAAGGATAGGTATCATTAAAGTCAAAGGACCTTTGCAGATTCCGTTCAGTCAGCTCTTTTAATAATTTGCTTCCATCCTGCTCAAACCTATCCCATGATCTTTTCCAGGTTCCCCATCCCCAACAATCTGCACCTTTAATAAAAAATGTTTCAGGAAGTGTTTGTTTAACCGGATAAATATAGGCGGAGATACACGCAACATTTTCAACTTCAGAGTATGTATTAAGCGCGTCATTCATATATTGTAAAAAAAATGGAGATGTTACCAGGTCATCCTCAAGTACAATGACTCTTCCAAACTTTTCGATGACCTCAGCAACTCCATTCAGCACCGATTCAGCTAAACCTTTATTTATCTGGCTTTCAATAATATTAACTTTTCCGCACCAATTTTTTTTTCTTATTATCGTCCTTGTTTCTTCAATCTTCCTCAATAGCTCTAAAGAGGAATTCACCTTAGGGCCGTCAGCATAAATAAAAAGTTCGGAATTAGAGGCCAGTGTGTTCTTTGAAAGACTATCAAGTGTTCTTTCTGTATGTTCGGGTCGGTTATAAACGAATAAAATAACGGGTGCTAAATTCATTCTTGTTACCGTGTAAGAAACATTATTTACTTATTTAATACGAAAGGTTTAGGCGTAACAATAACACTTCCTTCTGCATAAACTCCGGTCGGAACCACTGTTCGGATACCAACAATTGATCTGTTGCCAATAGATACACCTTTAAGTATTGTAGCACCTTTACCAACCCACACATCATCACCTATAACTATTGGTTTTGTTGACGGCCTTTTCTTCTCATCTGCTCTGTTCGGTATAGTAAGTCTGCGTTCTGACCAATCAACTGAGTGTGTATTGGTATCATAAATACACACTTCGTACGACATTATTGTATATTCTCCAATGGTAACCTTCTCTTCGCAGCGGATCTCAGAACCCCAATTAATAAAACTATAAGTTCCAAATGACAATACACCTCCGAATCTTACAAGAATATCTGATTGAATCCTTACGTTATCAGCCAAAATGAACGTTCCCTTATCTTCTACATTAATATAGTTTGGTGTATGTGTAGGAGCATCAAAAAAACAATCATTCCCGATTGTCATTTTTGATCCGTCAATTATTGTAAATACAGCATTCTTGATATCGCAGTTCTTGCCAATCTTTATTTTACAATCCTTACCTATTGTTATTGTTCCATTAAAATTAAAACCTTCTTCAATAAAGAGTTCTGAATTTTCTCCTACGCTTATTCTGCCGATCTTAACAGTATTCTGATGAATAGAGATCCTGGCAGAAGATGCTGCATTAAGAACAAAACCTGAAGCAAGCCAGCGTTTGTACCTTTGTGATATTCTGTATAATAAATTCCGTATCAAAATTTAGAAGGAAGCTTGAAGTTATATTGAAATAAGAATTTTCCTTGTCCGTCCGGAAGCTGTTTCCCCGTATTATAAAAATCTCCTGACTCCACATCGATGGTTCCCGCCTCATTCAGCCAATCTGCCAATTCTCCATTTACCGTTGCATACAAAGAGAATGTATACAAACCATGCTTAAAAGGAAATCTTGGAATATGCACTTCAACTTCATTGCAATCGTCAGGTATGGAATTAAAGATCTCATTTGTGATCTCATTGTTCATATGAGAAATGCGCTGTCCGAATTCATCATCAAAGGCTACAGCAATATGTAAATTCTTGATTTCTTTTCCTTTTATGCGATCAAATTTCAAATTAAGAACTGCATCCTTTCCACTTTGAAAAGCAGCCAATATATTTCCGGAAGTATCTTTTAATTCAACGGAACTGAAACGAATAGCACTATTGCCGGATCTGTCATTCCGATCAGCTAAGTTCATTTCAGCATTTGCAGAAGAACCTTTTAAATAAGTTGAAATCACTTTTTCCGAATCTCCTATCATCTGCACTTCGCCTCTTTTCATATACACTGCTTTATCGCAAAGATTCTGAATCGCTGCCATGTTATGGCTTACAAACAGTACTGTACGGCCTTCTCCCGAAACATCTTTCATCTTGCCCAGACATTTACGCTGGAATTCAGCATCGCCCACTGCAAGGACTTCATCAACAATAAGTATTTCAGGTTCAAGATGTGCTGCAACGGCAAAAGCCAGTCGCACATACATCCCTGAAGAATAACGTTTTACGGGAGTATCAAGAAACCTTTCTACTTCAGAAAAAGCAACTATCTCATCAAACTTCCTTTGGATCTCCTGTTTATTCATTCCTAAAATAGAACCATTCAGGAATATATTTTCTCTTCCGCTAAGTTCCGGATGAAAACCTGTTCCTACTTCCAGCAAGCTTGCTACTCGTCCATCAATTGTTATCCTTCCTTTTGTCGGAGCTACAATACGGCTAAGTATCTTAAGCAGGGTTGACTTTCCTGCTCCATTGCGTCCTATGATCCCAACACGTTCTCCTTGTTTTACATCAAAGGAAACATCGTTAAGAGCCCAAAATTCTTCTACTGTCTTATTGGATGAATTCTTAGAATTGAAAACAGAGCGTGTCTTTTTAACCAGTGTTTCTGACAATGTTGAATACCGTTCTGTCTGCTGATGTTTCAGCAAATAGCTCTTACTAAGATTTTCAATTTTAATTACGGTATTGCTCATTTAAAACTATATCACATCTGCAAATGATTTTTCCGTTTTACGGAAATACCAAATGCCTAAAAATAAAAACAGAATACTAATTATGATGGATAAAATAAATCCCGAAATATTCAAAGCAGTATTGTCTCCAAGTATACACCAACGGAAACCATCAATCACTCCTACCATGGGATTTAATGAATACAAATATTTCAAATACTGAGGAATATTCTCATGATTATAGATCATGCTGCTGCTGAATCCTACCGGTGAAATATACAATCCGAACTGAACTATAAAAGGAATTACATAACGAAAATCGCGATATTTAACATTCAATGCTGCTATGAACAAACCTGTTCCCATAGCTGTGATCATTGCAAGCAAAAGAAAAAGCGGTAATAAAAGTATCTTCCAGTCGGGTACATATTGATACCAGACAAACAAACCTATGAGGATCACAAAAGATATCAGAAAATCAATAAGACTGACAATTACCGTGCTTGCAGGAACTATCAACCGGGGAAAATAAACCTTCGTTAGTAGATTGGAGTTGGCAATAAGAGAATTTGCTGATTCACTGAAAGCACTTGAAAAGAACTGCCATGGCAGCATTCCGGCACAAACCATAATTGCGTATGGAACATCTCCATCCTGGGGAAAACCACCCAGCTTATTAAAAACAATTGTAAAAACAACAATCGTAACGAAGGGACGAAGTACGCTCCATAAGATCCCGATAACTGTTTGCTTATACCTTACGAGAATATCGCGCCATGCAAGAAAATAAAAGAGCCCCCTGTAATTCCAGAGATCTCTCCAGTAGTTACTATTTTCAGTACCCGGTTCTATTATTATCTTGTGCTTACTCAAGTACTTTAAAAGTTAATTTTCAATGTTGGTATAATGAAGTTATTTAATCTCAATACTAACATCTATTTCGCGTAATTCACTGCTCTCGTTTCACGGATCACAGTTACTTTAACCTGCCCGGGATATGTCATTTCAGTCTGGATACGCTGAGAAATATCGAATGACAATGTTTCAGAATCCTTATCTGTAACCTTATCACTTGAAACAATTACACGTAATTCACGTCCTGCCTGGATAGCATACGTTTTTTCAACTCCCGGATATGATAAAGCCAATGCTTCAAGATCTTTTAAGCGTTTAATGTACTGTTCCACCACTTCACGTCTCGCACCCGGACGAGCACCGCTGATGGCATCACATACCTGTACGATAGGCGCGATCAATGTATTCATTTCAATCTCATCGTGGTGAGCTCCGATAGCATTGCAAACTTCAGGCTTTTCCTTAAACTTCTCTGCTAACTGCATACCGAGGATAGCATGTGGTACTTCAGGCTGATCATCCGGCACTTTACCGATATCATGAAGTAATCCTGCCCGTTTTGCCATCTTCACATTTAATCCTAATTCTGCAGCCATTGTAGCACAAAGATTAGCGACTTCACGGGAGTGCTGTAATAAATTCTGTCCGTAAGATGAACGGTATTTCATTCTGCCAACCATACGGATTAGTTCAGGATGTAATCCATGAATACCAAGGTCAATAGTCGTGCGTTTTCCTATCTCGATTATCTCTTCCTCAATTTGTTTCTTAACTTTTTCAACAACTTCTTCAATACGGGCAGGATGGATACGACCGTCTGTAACAAGCTGGTGCAAAGACAAACGCGCGATCTCTCTTCTTACAGGATCAAATCCGGAAAGAATGATCGCCTCAGGAGTGTCATCAACAATGATCTCAATACCTGTTGCAGCTTCAAGAGCACGAATATTACGTCCTTCACGTCCGATGATCCGGCCTTTGATCTCATCATTCTCAATATTAAATACTGAAACAGAATTCTCGATCGCATGCTCGGTTGCAACGCGCTGAATTGTTTGAATAACGATCTTTTTCGCTTCTTTGTTCGCATTGATCTTTGCTTCTTCAACAATATCCTTGATATGTGAAAGTGCATCTGTTTTTGCTTCTGCTTTTAAACTTTCAACTAGCTGAGTTTTTGCATCTTCAGCTGACAATCCGCTAAGTGTTTCAAGCTGCTCAACTTGTCTGCGATGAAATTTTTCTACTTCCTGCTGCTTTGCTGTTACAATTTCTAACTGGTGAGTTAAATTCTGGCGCACAGTATCCAATTCTGTATCCTTACGTTGAACCTGCTCCTGCTTTTGTGATAGTGCTTGTTCCTTTTGTTTTATACGGTTTTCTGCCTGCTGAACAGCATTGTTCTTCTCATTTATAGCTTTTTCATGTTCTGCTTTTAGCTGAAGGAATTTTTCCTTAGCCTGAAGGATCTTTTCCTTCTTGATCACTTCTGCTTCTGCTTCAGCTTCTTTAATGATATTATTAGCCTTCTTTTCATTTGCTTTTTTAATTAGCATAAAGGCAATCAACGCTCCTATAACCGCGCCAACCAAGGCAACTGCTATGATGAGTATAAAACTTGTGTCCATAAAATTTAAAAATTTAAACGTTCATAAAAATCCCCTGCACTTTTCTCTGAAGGCCAATATTAGCCTTTTGCAGGTTGGTCTGAACTGTTACCGGAAAATGTTGTTTACAATGCTTTGTTAAAAAACCTGTAAACTAGATGGAATCGTCCTCTTTTTGAAGGTAGTCTGAAACAAACAGATCAAGCTGGTTAAGCTCATCCTGTTCTGGCGTTTTTTTAGGTTCGTTTTGTTGAGTTGCCAACAGGTTCAATGCACTCATAGCCAGGAGGTCCTGCTTATCGCGCACCGAATAGTTAACTTCAAATTCTTTCACCTTATCGTTGATCATTTTGGCAGCAGCCTGAACCGCAGCTTCATCTTCCTGCTTTACAGTAAGAGGATAAGTGCGACCCGCTATCAAAATTTTCAACGATACTTCAGCCATTTCTATGGTTTCAGGTTAAAAGCTTTAAGTTTCGATAATCTGAAACCTGAAACTTGAAACATTGTTTTCTGTTACTTCAAAAGAGCGATGCAATCATCAATTTCCTGCACTAGCTCGTTAATCTTAAGTTTGGTATCTGTAATTATAGTGTTCTGTTCTTCAGATTTCTTTTGTTCAAGCTCAAAATTACTCATTTCCAGAGCTTCTATCTTAGCTTTTTGATCTTCTACGGTTTTAAGCAATTCAGCCTTTTCCATAGTTAATGAATCGTTCTCCTGCTTGAGCTGCTGATGTAATTTTACCAGTTTCTCGATCTTGCCTTTGAGATCAGTGATATTTGGAGCTAAATCGTTCATAATCAATTATTAATGTCTGTTACTTGATTTTCCACAAATATAGTACTCAAATACCATTTTCCAAAATAAATCTTTC
>JAJTCJ010000049.1 GCA_021323165.1 Bacteroidota bacterium
CATTCCCTTAACTTTACTATCGGTTATAAATTATAATACATATTTAAAAATTTTTTTGCCATGAGTTTTATGAACGAAGAAACACCAACAGTAACAGTGAAAAAGAAAAATATTCAATCACTGATCGAATATTGCATTGAAAACAAAATCGACTTTACCGTGAAGTCAAAATCTTCAATTGATGATTTTGATGTGGAGTTTATTATCACAAACACCAAGAAGGCAATCGCCCTTGGAATGTGTTTAAAAGAACTTAAGATGGAGTTAAATGGTTTAAGCGTAACACCGGTTGCAGCAATTAAAGCGAGCAAGAAAGTGATGCCTAAAGAGAACGGTTTAACTAACGGACACGGTATAGTTGCCGAAGGTGATGTAACAATGGCCTTTGAAGATGCTTTACAATTCGACCTGGGTTCTTCGAACTAAAGGAGCGCTTTGCTAAATTTTTAAACGTGGCGTCTCACTCTTGCCAAAGAGTGGGACGTTTTTTATTGGAATCTCTTCCCCAGTTTTTCTTTAAATATGGAGCAGATTCTCCTTTGTGGGATAAAATTTCTCAGTATAGCTTGGGTGCTTTTGACATCCACACATTATATAAAACTCCCTAAGACCTTATTTAGCGATAGTTTTAGACTTACTGACCTTATAATCGATCTTATTTTTTAATAAGTGGTGCTTTCGAAATATAACGGCACACTATTGGAATATATAAAAACAGATTGCATAAGCCCCGTAAGGCTGAGCAGATTTGACAGCAGATCCCGTAAGGTCTCTGGACAATATCAAGGCTGGTCCCGTAAGACCTCCTATCGCAGCTGACCCCGTAAGGTCTCTGAACAAAAGGCTGATCCCGTAAGATCTCCACCCGCAGCAGATCCCGTAAGATCTCTGTACAAAGTAAAGGCTGGCCCCGTAAGGCCTCCAATTGCAGCTGACCCCGTAAGGTCTCTGAACAAAACTGGCTGATCCCGTAAGATCTCCATCCGCAGCTGATCCCGTAAGATCTCTGTACAAAAGCAAGGCTGGTCCCGTAAGACCTCCCTATAAACAGCTGACCCCGTAAGGTCTCTGGATAATCAATAAATTTATATGTTATGAGCGCATTAAACACGCAATAAAAAAGTCAGTCCGCCAAAGACTGACTTTTTTAATTCTACTCAATGACAAAACCGCACCTATGATTTAAAAGCGAACAGATGCTTTGAATCTTCCTCTCATCATCTTTCTTTTATGAATGAAAGGAAATTTTCCGGAAGTATAGAATTGGGATTTTCCTATCCGTAAATATTTTCTGGAAGGTTTAGTAACCGTAACAGGCACCTCTTCTGTAATCTCGGAAGGAGAATTAATATTTTCCTTTTCTGTTAAAACACTATCGCTCCCTAAATAATGCTGTTCGGTTGGCACCGGAGCTCCCGAAACCTGCGCATTCATTTTTGTTGTAGCAGTAAACCAGCTGATCATCCCTGCAAGAATCAGCTTAAAGGAGGTAGGTGAATACCTTGTTCTTTCATCCGGGGCAAACTGATCCTCATAAAATGCTCCGCAGAATTCATTCTTATTTTCTTTAACAAGAATATTGATCTCCTTATCACCAATTTCTTTCAGATCATGGATATGATGTTTACAGACTTTGCAATATTCTTTATCACCCTTACCGGAAAATTTCCAAAAAGGTTGTCCACATAAATAATCGATTCTAATATTTTTATTTAGTGCTGACATTTTTAATCATAATCAATAACAGTTTTAATACCTTACAAGCTCCGTTCTCCTTTCTCCCGACTCCGCTCTCACAACTATATTTTTACACCAATAACCAAAATATCATCCACCTGCTGTAACGCTCCTCTCCACTGCTCAATCGACTTTTCAATTATCACCGATTGCTGCTGAAGAGGAACATTGGTGAGTGAAGAGATCATAGTCTTGAATTGCGTCAGCTTGAATTTTTTTCCATCAGGCCCACCGAACTGATCAATATATCCATCAGTGAAAATATAAATAACATCGCCTTTCTGAAGCTGTATCTTATGATTGGTATAAGTGGTATTCTGATTATCAATATAACTTCCGATCGCGATATTATCTGCTTTCACTTCAATGAATTCTCCGTTTCGTATGATGAACAAAGGATTATAAGCTCCGGCATATTGAAGCTCCATTGTTTTGTAATTAACCGCGCACAATGCGATATCCATTCCGTCACGTAATCTTGCATCTTCTGATGTTTGATTCAGTGCTTCACTCACACCTCTATTTAATTTATCCAGGAATGTTCCCGGAACAACTACCGGACTTTCATTCAACGCCTGGTTCAGTATATTGTGGCCTACAATACTCATAAAAGCTCCCGGCACACCGTGTCCTGTACAATCTACTGCAGCAAATATGATCTGGTCTCCTTTTTTGTCAACCCAGTAAAAATCCCCGCTGACAATATCTTTAGGCTTGGCAAAAATGAAGGAGTCAGGTAATAATTTTTTTACCATGATATCCGGAGGCAGGATCGCTTCCTGAATTCGTTTTGCATACCTGATACTATCCGTAATGTCTTTATTTTTCTCAGCAAGTTCAGCGTTCTTTGATGCAAGTTCTTCGGTTCGTTCATTTACTTTCTCTTCCAGGATTTTCTTCGATTGTATTAGTTTCCGTGTTCTTATCTTATCGAAAACGTAGATCCCAAAAATCGCAAAGAGAACTACAAGTATATAGAAGACGGCAGTTTGCCAGAAAGGTGGCGCGATAAAAAATTTATAAGAAGCAGGTTGAATATTACAGGTGCCGTCACTGTTGCAGGCACGTACCATGAACGTATATGAGCCGGGAGGAAGATTTGTGTAAACAGCTTCATTGGCTTTTGTATAACCCGGGAGCCAATCCTTATCAAAACCTTCCAGTTTGTATTGGTATTGAACATTGCCCGGATTTGTTAAGCTAGTTCCGACAAAGCTGAATGTAAGATGGTTCTGATCATAGGAAAAACGCGCATCATCAGGAAAAGGTGAATCATTCATGAATAACTTCAATCCCGTAATGAACGTTTTCGGTTCCACATTGTTAGCCTTATCTTCTTTCGGACTATAGCGCACTGCGCCCATGATCGTTCCATACCAAAGATTCCCGTCCTTATCCATGGAAACAGCATTTGGGTTTGTCTCAACGCCTAAGAATCCTTCAGACTTTCCATAATGTTTGAATTTCTTGGTGGTTTCATCAAATTTGTCGAGTCCTCTGCTGCCTCCTATCCAGATGTGATTTTCATTATCACAAATGATAGAATAAGGAGAATCTGTTGTCAGTCCTTCTTTTGCAGTGTAATTGGTAAAAACCTTTCCATCGTATTTGTACAAACCTCCGCCATATGCTCCGAACCATAAATTGTGATTTCTGTCTTCATTGATACAAAGGATGAAGCGATGATTCATGCCATCTGATTCATCAAATGATTTGAAAGTAGATCCATCATACATGGAAAGATTTCCACCCAAAGCTCCAAACCATAAATTACCTTTGCTGTCTTTGAAGATCCTGTAAACATTGTTTCCTCCAAGTCCATCAGTAACATTAAAATTGCGGAACACTTTTGTTACAGGATCATATTTAGATGCTCCTTCTTTTGTTCCGAACCAAATGTTTCCGTCTTTATCATCACTTATCGCAAAAACAACATCTCCTGCAAGCCCGGTCTCTTTGTTGATGGTCTCAAACTTATTTAACGCTTTATCATATCGGGAAACACCCCCATATCCGGTTCCAAACCAAAGATTTCCATCCCGGTCTTCAAAAGAGGATAAGATCACATTGCTGCTTAATCCGTTCTTAGTATTAAAATTTTTAATTGTGTGATTTTGCTTCCGGTTAAAATCTGAATAGCTGAATGTGATCTTGGATATACCATCGTTGGTTCCTAGCCAGATGTTTCCGTCCCTGTCGCACAACGTTGTCCATACAAGGTTATTCGTCAGGCTATCCGCTTCATCATAGATCTGAAAACGTTCTCCATGATATTCATTCAAACCGATATCAGTTCCTATCCATACATTATTTTCACGGTCCTGGAAAATGGCATTTGCGTTAAAATAATTAAGACCCTGTTTTGTATTGTAATTATAAATGATCGCTTTCGAGATCGCTTCAGATCTTTCCTTGGATGGGTATGGAACACATTTAACCGCACCGCCACCGGTACTTCCGATCCAGATATTATGTCCTTTATCTTCGGTTATACAATTAATGAAATCAGATTCCAGTCCTTGCTTCATATTAATTCGTTGTCCAGCTGCTTCAATTGCTTTGACAGGCTGTTTAACAGAAAAGTCGTCTTTAACTTTGAGGATCATCACTCCTGCATCAGCGCTTCCGATCCACATCTCATTTTCATTAACGAGATTCATACAGGTTATTCTGTTGCTATGCAGGCCGTTCCCGACATTCAAAATGCTGTGTACAGAGATATGCTTTATATCGTAGATCGTTATCCCAATATCGGTAGCAACCCACATATTGCCTTTCTGATCTGCACAAACATTATAAACGTTATCACTGCTGAGTCCATCCTTCTTGGTTAGAGTCACCATTTTTTTATTCGCAGGATCATAAACAAAAACTCCGGCTCCTTCAGTAGCGATCCAAAACCGGCCTTGATCATCCTGCGAAATTGTAGTTACAGTTCTGAAGCGGGTGTATTCTTCCAGATTTAAATTCTCTATTTTCTGTGTTTGAAAATTAAACATTGAAACGCCTCCGGCCCAGTGCCCAAGCCAGATATTGCCTTTCTTATCTTTGCATAAAGAAGTAACCCAGTCTTCTGCAAGTGAATCTGTGCGTGAATAAACCTTGAATTCTCTTCCATTGTATTTTGTAAGTCCGGATAAGGTTCCTATCCAAAGATTGCCATTATCATCCTGAGTGATGCACTGAACCTGGGATTGAGATAATCCCTGCTCCACACCATAGTAAATAAAACTTGTGGTTTGAGCGCTCACGGTATTCAGGCTAATCATTAGCCATATTAGAAGTGAGACAAAAATCGATTTACTTATTTTCATTTGAATTTTATCAAATTAATTATTCGTTATTCTTTCTATATGAAGAGAAGTAATAGACTTCGGCATTATAAGTTGCTTCATCTATTTTAACTTCATTTTTGTAACAGTCAACAGTGCCCCAGAAGTATGTTTCTTTTCTATAAGTGACCATGTTTTTGTCCTGAGTGATAACTGTTGTCCGAACCGTTTTCGTTAAACCTTTATCTATTGTAACAGCAACATTAGGAGGGTCTTTTCTGACATAATTCTTTGCTTCAGGGAAAGTCTTCTGACGTGATACTTTTACGGATCGTTCGGCAAAAGCAGCGGCTTCAACCAGTTTACGCATTTCGTTCGCTTTATAATGCTTGTTCTCCAGCTCTTTCTTTTTCTTCAGTTTAATATCTTCTCTAAGTTTATCGGATTTTGCTTTTGTTTCTGTTTCCCTGCGCATCTGCTCTATAACCGTGTTCCCTCTTGCCTCCTGCTTTTGTTTGTTGAATGCTTTTTGCTTAGCCATTCTCTCGTTCTCTGCAACAAGCTTCAATAATTCATTTTCATATTTTGATTTTATCTCTTTGTTCTTTTTTGCAAGTTGTTCTTTTGCCTGCTTTTCACGCTGTAAGCGCATGGCTTCAGTTTCCATGGATTGATTTGCATTTTGCTTGCTCTCTTCTTCTGCTCTTAATCTTGCAAGTTCAGCTTCACGCAGTAAGGCATCCTGTTTAGCGCAAGGAGTTTGGCTTCCGCATCCTTTCTTGCCTTTTCTTCAGCATCCTTTTTAGCTTTGTCTTCGGCATCTTTCTTGTCCTTTTCTGCTTTTTCCTTAGCATCTTTTTCAGCTTTCAACCTTGCAAGTTCAGCCTGATCAATTATAAGATCTTTAGTGAATGCGGCCAGATAAGCTTCATCATCCATAAAAGCTTTTTTACCGTCATAGATAACTTTTGTAAAAGGATTTTTGAATTTATTGACCCTTATACCGGGATCATTAGTTTCAAAAAAAGGGATCTCCGTTTCGTATAAAGGGAACATATCATTCTTTTCTTTAGGAAGTTTACCTGTGTAAACCATCAGATGCATTTCAACACAACCCGGGTAAGAGAATGTAATTTTATAGTCAACCCCGAAAACCAGGTAACAACGGAACTTCCCGTTCTTTCCCGGTTTAATGACTTCCTGTTCTATGGTGCTGTTCCTGTAGATAGTAACGGTCGCTCCGGAAAGCGGTTTACTGTCTTTAACAAGGCGGCCCGAAAATTCAAGCATCCCCGGAGCCTGAGCGTTAAGATCGTTCGGAAGAGAAAAGGAAAGAAGAAACACTAACAGACAAAATCTGAAGATCGCTTTATGCTTATCGATTAAATTGCAGGTTAAAGCACGCATAAATGTAAGTTAGTCGGATAACGAAAGTAAGGAAAATATTTAAAGGGGAGAAGTATCTTTTACTCAGGAATGTGCAGCTTTTTATAGACAGCATCTCTTTTGAGCTCTCTTACTTCAGCCGGCTGCATAGTTTCAAGACGTATATCCTCAATAGCGATCCGGATCAGTCTTAAGCAGGGAAACCCTACTCCGGCAGTCATTTTACGAACCTGATGAAATTTTCCTTCAGTCAATGTTAATTCTATCCATGAAGTAGGAAGGCTTTCGCTGATCGGATGACCTCGCGGAGGAAGCTTTTCGGGCTTAGGAACAACCTTCGCCTTACAAGGTCGCGTTAAATAAGGGCCTGCATCCAGAGCAATTGTAACCCCTGTTTCAAGTTGCTTTAATGCTTCTGAGGTAATAATTCCCTGTAGCTGAACAAGATAAACACGCTTGTGTTCGAATTCCGGATTCAGCAATTTAAAATTCAGTTTTTTATCATTGGTGAGGATCAATAAACCTTCGCTGTTCTCATCAAGGCGGCCAACAGGATAAACATCTTTCGGAAAGGAAAACCCCATTTCTCCGAGGCACTTTTTTTTACGGTGCGATGAGGTGAACTGAGAGATGAATTTGTACGGTTTATATATGATGTAATAGTTCATGAGTGCTGTGCCGCAAAATTAAGAATAAAAAGCAGTTTCATACATTAACAATTGCTTTAAATAAGTGTTTATCTAACATGCTTAAATTTGATCGCTTTGGAATATTTTGTGAGCAGGCCGCGGTGTATATCGATCCCTGGAAACCTGTGGATAAAGCAATCATTACACATGCTCATTCGGACCATGCCCGCTGGGGAAGCAGGCATTACCTCGCCCATCATGATTCAATTCCGGTTTTAAGATTACGCTTAGGAGCTGATATCAGTGTTCAGGGATTAAGTTATAACGAACCGATCATGATGAATGGGGTAAAGATCAGTTTGCATCCGGCCGGACATATCATCGGTTCAGCCCAGGTAAGGCTTGAATATGAGGGAAGAGTCTGGGTTGTATCCGGAGATTATAAATTGCAGAACGACCAGGTTTGTGTGCCGTTTGAAATTGTTAAATGCGATCATTTTGTTACGGAATCTACTTTCGGTTTACCGATCTATAATTTTCCGGTTCCTAAAATTGTTCACGATGATATCAATAACTGGTGGAAAACAAATGCTGAACAGGGCAAAAATTCTGTCATTATCGGGTATGCATTAGGTAAAGCTCAGCGAATTTTAAAACATCTGGATCCTTCTATCGGAGGAATATATACTCATGGCGCTGTTGCAAATATAAACCTGCGTATGCCGGAAAACATTGATCTTCCTGAAACAAAGCCTGCTTTTGATTTTATACGGAAGGAAACTTCGGGAGCTTTGATAATTGCTCCACCTTCAGCCATTGGTACTCCGTGGTTAAAACGTTTTGAACCTTTTAGTCTTGGCATCTGCAGCGGATGGATGCAGCTAAGGGGCGCACGGAGAAGAAGAGGTGGCGACAGAGGATTTGTTTTATCAGATCATTGTGACTGGTCACAGCTGAATATAGCGGTGCGCGAAACGGGTGCGGAGAATATTTATGTAACTCATGGTTACAAATCTATCTATGCGAAATGGCTTCGTGATGAATATAAATTAAACGCAGTGGAAGTTGATACGTTGTATGAAGGAGAAAACATAGAAGAAAATAAACCCGAAGAGAACGAACAGGCAGAGCAATTACTATGAAATAGCCATTTCCATCCGCAACAAACGGAATAAATAATGGCGTATTCCATATGACCTTAAATGAACTAGTTATTTTCCATATGAAGGCATTCGCGGATCTTTATACAGCTATTGATGAAACAACTAAGACCAATGCTAAGGTTGCGGCCCTGATGAATTATTTTTCTATCGTGAATGAAAAGGATGCGATATGGTGCGTTGCCTTACTTATCGGAAAAAAACCAAAGAGAACGATCAAAACGGCTGAATTAAAATCATGGTGTATTGAGCTGGCAGGGATATCTGAATGGCTGTTCGAAGAATCATACAATGTAGTGGGAGATCTTGCGGAAACTATAACACTTATTTTACCACCTTCTTCCCAGAGGAAAGATTTCACTCTTCATCAGACAATGGAAACATTAATGAATCTTGACAAAGCAGAAGATCTTCAAAAAAGAATGTTTGTCCAAAATACCTGGGAACAGCTGTCAACTTCCGAGCGGTTTGTATTCAATAAGCTTATTACCGGCTCTTTCAGAGTTGGTGTTTCACAACAGTTAGTGATCAAGGCTCTGGCAAAACAGTACCATCTTGAAGAGAATGTAGTTTCGCACCGTCTCACCGGAAAGTGGAATCCTGCAACGATCACATTGAAAGAATTGTTGTTTGCGGATAATGCAAATGATGATCATTCAAAACCTTATCCGTTTTATCTTGCTTATCAGCTGGAGCAGTTGCCTGAAGAACTCGGTGATATCAATGAGTGGCAGATCGAAAGAAAGTATGACGGCATCCGTGGTCAGATCATCATTCGTGATAAACAATTGTTTGTATGGAGCAGAGGCGAAGAGCTCATCACTGAAAAATTTCCTGAGTTCAATGTTCTTGTTTCTTTACTTCCTGAAGGAACAGTAATTGATGGAGAGATCCTTCCGATGAAAAACGGGAAGCCACTCCCGTTTCATGTGATGCAAACCCGAATCGGAAGAAAAAACCTCACTAAAAAAATATTGGCCGATGCACCTCTGATGATGATGTGTTATGATCTGTTAGAGCTGAATGGAATCGATCAGCGAAATGAAAAAATGGAAAACAGAAGAAAGCAACTGGAGAAACTATTGAAAGATGCTGCATTAAACAATTCTCAGCTTCCCTTGGTAATCTCCCCCGTTCTCGAATGCAAAGACTGGGAAGAAACAAAAAAAGAGCGGTCGAGATCCCGTGAATATTTATGTGAAGGATTGATGTTAAAACGGAAAGATAGCATCTATGAAGTAGGGCGCAGAAAAGGAAACTGGTGGAAATGGAAAGTGGATGCGTTAACTGTTGACGGAGTTTTGATCTACGCACAAAAAGGTCACGGCCGAAGAGCAAATTTGTATACTGATTATACATTTGCGATCTGGGATGGTGAAGAGCTTGTTCCTTTTACAAAAGCATATTCCGGTTTAACTGATAAAGAAATCCTGCAGGTGGACAACTGGATCAAAAAAAACACGATCGATAAGTTCGGTCCGGTAAGAAGTGTAAAAGCAGAGCAGGTTTTTGAAATAGCCTTTGAAGGAATTCAGCCTTCACCAAGACATAAATCCGGTATAGCATTGCGTTTTCCGCGTATTGCCAGATGGCGGACAGATAAAAGCCCGAATGAAGCAAATACAAAAGAAGATCTGTTGCAGTTGATAGAGAGTTTAAAAGTTAGATGAATATTCGGAGAATAATTATCGATATAACGTCATCCCGTGCTCCGACACGGGATCTGTTAATCAGATATTGCTAAAATTTATGAGATCCCGTGTCGGAGCACGGGATGACGACTCCGGGTCGAAGAAAACAGTGAAAAAGAAAAAATGAAAGCATCCAAACTATGGTTTGAGAAACAACAATGGAAACCCCATTCCTTTCAGCGTGAAGCCTGGAAGAGCATTGCTGCGGGTAATTCCGGGCTGCTGAATGCTCCGACAGGTTACGGGAAAACTTTTGCCATTTGGTTTGGCGTTCTTCAGCATTATCTCGATCAGAAAAAAAAACCTGCCGGACTCCATTGCCTTTGGATCACACCTTTGAGAGCATTATCAAAAGAGATATTAAATGCTGCGGAACAGGTTAGTCATGATCTCGACCTTACCTATACAATTGGTTTAAGAACTGGTGATACAACACTTGCTGAACGCGCGAAGCAGAAAAAGAAAATGCCGCAAGGCCTGATCACAACACCGGAAAGCGTTCATTTGATGATGGCTCAGAAAGGATATGCCGATGTTTTTAAAAACTTACAATTCGTTGTTGTAGATGAATGGCATGAGCTCCTCGGAAGTAAACGTGGTGTCCAGATCGAACTTGCTTTATCACGGTTAAGGGCGATCAATCCAAATTTAAAAGTATGGGGAATCTCAGCTACCATAGGAAATATGGAAGAAGCAAAAGAAATTCTCTTAGGGGCTGAACATGAAAAAGGGGTGATGATCAGGGCCAACATAAAAAAGAAAATTGTAGTAGAAACAGTATTACCTGATGAGCTCGAAAAGCTTCCATGGGCGGGACATTTGGGATTGCGCCTTGTTGATAAAGTCCTGCCGATCATTCACGCAAACAATTCAACACTTCTGTTTACAAACACACGATTCCAGGCTGAAACATGGTATCGTCATTTGCTGCAGACTGATCCTTCACTTGCTGGAGTACTTGCTTTACATCATGGATCGCTTGGAGAAGAAACCCGGCAATGGGTGGAAAATGCACTTCATGAAGGAAGATTGAAAGCGGTTGTTTGCACAAGTAGTCTCGATCTTGGAGTTGATTTCCGTCCGGTTGACACTGTGATACAGGTTGGTTCGCCCAAAGGAATCGCCCGTTTCATGCAGCGGGCAGGAAGAAGCGGGCATCAGCCGGGAGCAACAAGCCGGATCTATTTTGTCCCAACTCATTCACTGGAAATTATTGAGGGAAGTGCCATGCGCTATGCGATCGAAAACAATAAAATGGAAAGCAGGATCCCATTCATTCGTTCGTTCGATGTGTTGGTGCAGTATTTAGTCACGCTTGCTGTTTCAGATGGTTTTGAGCCGAAACAGATCTATCAGGAAATTATTAAAACCCATTGTTTTAATTCAGTAACTGAAGAAGAATTTAACTGGTGTCTGCAGTTTATTACCAAAGGCGGGAAGTCGCTTTACGCATATGATGAGTTTCACAAGGTTGTCGTAGAGAATGGTATTTACAAAGTTACCAGCCGGAAGATCGCAATGCAGCACCGTTTGAGTATGGGAACAATTGTAAGCAGTACTATGTTAACTGTGAAATTTGTTTCGGGAAAATATCTGGGAAGCATTGAAGAATGGTTTATTTCGAGATTGAAACCAGGAGATGTTTTTTGGTTTGCAGGAAGAAATCTGGAGCTGGTTCGTGTGAAAGATATGACAGCTCAGGTTAGACCCAGTAAAAGCAAGAATGGGATCATCCCATCCTGGGAAGGCGGTAAAATGCCGCTTTCTTCTCAGTTGGCTGCAATGATCCGTGAACGTCTGAATGAATATCATGAAGGAACAGGAAAGGATAAAGAATTAAAATTTTTAGCTCCATTGCTTGAAGAACAAAAGAAGCGGTCAATATTACCGGATAAGAACGAACTGTTGATCGAGAAGATCAAAACACGTGAAGGCTGTCATGTTTTTGTTTATCCTTTTGAGGGAAGATATGTTCATGAAGGCATGGCAGCCATTATGGCTAACAGAATAGCCATGTTCAAGCCAATCACTTTTTCCATTGCTATGAACGATTATGGTTTTGAGTTATTAAGTGATCAGGATATTCCGATAGAAGATGCGATCGACAGTGATCTGTTCTCCTCCAGACATCTCACCGATGATGTTGCAAAAAGCATGAATACAACTGAAATGGCAAGGAGAAGATTTCGTGATATAGCAGCTATTTCCGGACTTGTATTCACGGGCTTTCCGGGTAAGCAGATAAAAACAAAACATTTACAGGCATCCTCTAAATTGTTTTTCAGTGTTTTTGAGGATTATGAAAAAGATAATCTTTTATTGAAAGAATGTTATGATGAGTTGTATGATTTTCAGCTGGAGATCGTTCGTTTGAGAAATGTGTTTGAAAGAATTGAAAAACAAAATATAATTCTGAAATATCCTGAACGTTTTTCTCCTTTTTCATTTCCCATCTTTACGGAACGCTGGAGAGAGAAATTCAGTAACGAGGATATTGAAGCACGGGTTATGAAAATAAAAGCTCAGATCGAGAAAGATTAGTAACAACAGAGCAGGCATCAATATTGTAATGTTAAAATTATGGAGTTCAAAGAGGAAGATATCATCAATAATATGCAACTGAAGCTGTTAAATACAATTGTAGAATTGCTTCCGGAGAAGGCTATTTTTCTTCCGGAAACGAATACACTTGTAGTTGCTGATATCCATTTTGGAAAAACCATGCATTTTAGAAAGAATGGGATATCAATTCCTCCGCAGAGTGCTGAAAGGGACTATATGAGATTGAATGCACTAATTGAAAAAAAACAGCCTCAAAGAATAATTGTTCTGGGAGATCTTTTTCACAGCACACATAACAGTGAATGGAATTTATTCTGTGAGTTTGTTGCATACAGATCGGGTATCAGGTTTATGCTTATCATTGGCAATCATGATATTCTGGACAGACGTCATTATCAGAAACTTTGCCTGGAAATTGTGGAACATTCTCTCGAACTCCAGGATCTGATCTTATCGCACGAACCCCTGAAAAAAGTTCCTGTTGGCATGGTGAATGTTGCCGGGCATATTCATCCCGGATTTGTATTGCAGGGGAGAGGCAGACAAAACATTAAACTTCCGTGTTTTTATTCTCTTCCAAATCAATTGATCATGCCGGCATTCGGGAGCCTTACTGGATTACATATTCTTGAACGCACCATGGATTCTGATGTGTATGTAGTTGCGAATGATAAGGTGATAGAGGTTTAACGCGGAAAACTTTTCGTCTTAGCATGTTTGAGGCAAATAAAAACTTACTTTTTGAATTTACTATCCGGAATTCCCTTGTTCACCTGATAGTTTGAGAGATTAATATAGATCTTTCCTTTCTTCTTCTCATCCTCTTTTTTCTTTTTCTCGTCAGTAGTATGATTATCTGTAGCTACTCCTTTTGGAATCTTGAATTTTTTCACATCTACCGAAAAGATCATTTTATCAGGTAATCCGAAGGCTGACTGGGAACCGTAAGAATATTCAGTGGTAATTGTTCCGTTGGATTTTGTTGTAAGCTGTGATTTAAGGATAAGAGATTGTTGAGCATCGATCCATAATTTTCCAAGGATAAGATCGCTTGTGTCTGAAAGCGGCAGAATGCTTATAAGCGAAGTTTTTATTGCGCCCAGCATTTCTGAGCCCTGAGCAACTGCCGTAAATGAGTTAGTATCAGCAAGCATTCTTGAGGATTGATCAAAACCCTGACGGGGAACTATTGCTATGCTTTTTGATTCTACATGGAATTTATCTTTCTGCTTAAAATAAATGGTTGCATCAATTGGCAGCATTCTGATAAAAGGCATATCGACTTTAATATTTGCCTGAACTGTATAATCTTTTGCTTTCTGCAATTTGCTGTAAACAGCACGAAGAGTCTGTCTTGCATCGGTTTGGGCAAAGCATATGAACGACATTAAAATAAAAAGAAAAGTCAGGTAGCTCTTTCTCGATACATTTCGCTGAAAAAGCGAAACACTCGAAATGACAGAACTAAGAATTGAGTAAGGCATCATGATAAAATATCCTTTCTGTTAAATTTGTAGACAGCAATGACAAGCAATCCTGCAATGTGAATTGCCAATATTAAAAGTGAGTGAAGAATGTCATCATAGGGAAGAGGGTCTTCAAAAAAACTTCTCCATGCCATCATGTGTGTGGTAAAGAGATAAGGCTGTATTATTTGTAAAACCGGCACATCCAGATTCCCGATAATTGTAAATAGGATAATTATTGCCATTGTCGAAACGATAGGGCCAATGCTGTTCTCCGAAAAACATGAAAGTGTAAGCGATAATGTTGCTATCATAACCAATGATAAAAAAGCAACACTAAACCCAAGAGCAAATCGCCACCCGAGATCCTGCTGCTGAAGAACAATTAGTCCGTCACTGTTAAGGACCATCAGATCTCCGGTCCCAAACATCCATTTTCCAACAACAAGAGCCATGAAACCCATCCACAATAAGATCACCAAAGTATATGCGCAGCCTGCAATGTATTTTGAGAATAATATGCTCGTCCTTGAAATAGGTTTTGTAAGTAATAAGCGAATTGTTCCCATGGCACCTTCTCCTGAAACAAGATCTCCGGTTACCAACGCAATTAGTAAAGGAACGTGAATGATAAGCATTTGCAGAATTATAAACGCGATCAAATTTCCATTCAAAATGTTTCCTTCGAATGATAGCGCTTGTTCAAATGGGGCTGTGACAAAAGAAATAAATTCCAGTCCATCCATTTTCATGGCAAACAAAATTATTCCAACGATCAGGGTAATAGCAGCAATTCCAATATAACTGCGGGGTTTGGCAGCAATTTTTATGAATTCATTATAGGTGCTTTTCCAGAACATTATCCGTTGATCAGTTTTAAAAAATAATCTTCAAGCTTGCGTTTAGCTTCAATTGAGTAAACATTCAAGCCATTATCGCAAAACATTTTATTTACAAAGGGTATTTTTTCCTGAGAAATATGAAGTAATAAATTATTATTCTCGATCTTATCTATTGCTTTTTCTAAAGAAGCATTGATCAAAAGTTGTCTTGCTTTTTCAATATTATCAACAGAAATAGAAACGATCAGTTCCTGTGCATTGAGTAGTTCCGAAACAGAACCCTGCACTATTGTCCTGCCCTTGTTAATGATGACCATTCGATTAGCGATCAATTCAATTTCGGAAAGAATATGTGAAGAAAGGAGAACAGTTTTTTTGTGCTCATTCTTCAATTGCAAGATTAAATTACGGATGTCAATAATTCCCTGTGGATCTAACCCGGTTGTGGGTTCATCAAGGATAATTAATTCGGGGTCATGAATAAGAGTTTGTGCGATTCCTAAGCGTTGTTTCATTCCATGTGAAAATCCTCCAAGCTTATCTTTTTCTCTTCCTTTTAATCCGACAAACTCAATGATCTCATGAACCTTACTTTTAGTAACATTCACACCTGATAATCTTGCAAATATTTCAAGATTTTTTTCTGCGCTTAAGTATTTATAAAAATCAGGTTTCTCAACAATACATCCGATCCGTTGTAAGATATAATTCCGGTCGGTTTGCAGGTCTTTTCCGAACATTCTTATCTGTCCGGATGTAGGTTTGATCAGAGAAAGAATAGTTCTTATGGTAGTACTTTTTCCTGCTCCGTTAGGTCCGAGAAAACCATACACATCACCACGGTAAACATCGAAGCTGACATCTTCCACGGCTTTGAATTTGCCATAGTGTTTTACAAGATGATTAACCTCAATTATTTTTTCTTCCATTTGCGGTGCAAAGTTAGGGGAAATGATAAGAATGTCGAAGGATTAACAAATTTTATGAGCGGTTTAATTGTGTGTGTTGTCATATTGTGTGTTGTCAGTTCGAGTGATTTTGCTTTTTCTGCAAAATTGTATCGAGAACTTGTGTGGCCGAAAGTTCATTTTTGTGAATCTCTCTTTCCCGCGTTCTCAAAACGATCTCCTGAAAAGGAGATTACTTGAACTGACCGCGCTCTAAAAACTTTGCGACTTTGCGCCTTCGTGGTTAAGAGCCATTTTATAAACACTCAGCGCTCTTTCTCTCGCAAATTTATGATTCACAATAGGTTGAAGATAATTGAGTTCTTCAAATTCCGGCACCCATTTTCTTATGTATTTATATTCCGGATCAAAGCGTTTGGTTTGTTCATAAGGATTGAATATCCTAAAATAGGGTGCAGCATCGCATCCGGAACCTGCAGCCCATTGCCAGCCCCCGTTATTTGCGGAAAGATCAAAATCCAATAGTTTCTCAGCAAAATAAACTTCCCCCCAGCGCCAGTCGATAAGAAGATGTTTTACCAAAAAACTTGCAACTATCATTCTTACGCGGTTGTGCATAAAGCCTGTGGTATTTAATTCGCGCATCCCGGCATCTACAATAGGATAACCGGTTTGGCCTTTACACCATGCATCAAATTCTGCTTCATTATTTCTCCAGGGAATATGATCGTATTGTTTTTTGAAGGAACTTTTGGCTGCATGTGGAAAATGAAAGAGGATCATCATATAGAATTCACGCCAGATCAATTCATTGAGCCATTGATCATTGAATGCAATTCCGAGCTGCGCTAATTTTCTGATACTAATTGTTCCAAATCTGAGATGAACACTTAACCTGCTTGTCCCTTCTATTGCAGGGATATTGCGGGTTTCATCGTAAGTCCGGATTATTTCTTTGTTTATTCCAGGCTCATGAAACCTTATGCCAGTGGGCTTAAACCCAATATCTTTCAACGTTAAAGCGGGAAAAGGTTTTGTTTTAAAAAAGTTGCTGAAATACTTTTGAGTTGGATATGCTTTGAGATAGTAGTTGTTTAATTTGCTTTTCCATTTTCGCATATATGGGCTGAAAACAGTATAGGGTTTACCATCATCTTTAGTGATCTCGCTTTTTTCAAAGATCACCTGGTCCTTGAACGTTTGAAGATTGATCTGATTTTCCGATAAAAATTTTTTGGTAGATTGATCACGTGCAATAGCATAAGGTTCATAATCATGGTTTGTATAAACATTTTTTACCGAGTATTCCGTGATCAGTTTTTTGTAAACTTCAAGAGGATTACCTTTTATTATCAGCAAAGAACTTCCAACTGCAGCGAGTTCCTCCTGTAATTTTTTTAAAACAAGCAAAATGAACTCAACACGCTTATCCTCTTTGTTTTCGAGCTGTTCCATAATAATAGTGTCGAAAATAAAAAGCGGAAGAACATTTTTGTTGTTCTTTAAAGCATGATACAATCCGGCATTATCTTCCAAACGAAGATCCCTCCGAAACCAAAATATGCTTATGTCTTTTTTACTGATTTCTGAATTATTCATACTCCGTGCTTCTCAGTGACCTTATTTCCTTCGGGGTAAAAGTTAATTTACACTTACAAAATCTCTCAGATCATGCATCAGTTTTTTTCTTGCAAGAAAAATTCTGCTCTTAACTGTTCCGATAGGCAGATTCATTTCATCTGCGATCTCCTTATATTTATAACCATCGAAATAGCGTGTAAAAGGAATTTTATATTCATCATCCAAGGCTTCAATCGCTTTGTTGATCTCCTTTTCATTTAAAAGTGATTCTGCGCTCGGACTGTTTGAGCCGGCAGCGGGCTTAACTAAACTAAGGTCATCCGTTTGTTGAATAACTTGTCTGGTTTTAATAGATCGTCTGTAAGTATTAATGAAAGTATTTTTCATGATCGTATACAGCCAGGCTTTTAAATTTGTAGCATCTGCGAACTTATCACGGTAAGTGATCGCCTTCACGAATGTGTCCTGAACAAGATCTTGTGCTTCCTCATTATTCATCGTTAAACTGTATGCAAAATTTCTTAACGGGATCCGCTGATTTATGAGTTGTTGATTGAATTCTATTGCTGTCATAAAAAATGATGTTTTAATTTTTGTTTAACAAAATTACAAAAAGATTAAACACAAAACCGTTTAATTGTTTAATTATTTACTTTAAATGTTAAACAAATCAACTCTTATACATACGAAAATAATGAGAAATTTGGATTGTATAGCGCCCAAAAATTAATTAACTTATTGATATTAAGATTTTTAATTGTTTTCGATAAGGTCGAGAAGCTCCTGTGGGGTGCTAAATAATTTTACAGTGCCAGGAAGCTTGGTAATTTTGTTAATTACCTGGCAGCCGGATAAGAAAATGGATGTATCAGGAAAGAAAATAGAAAGGTCTTTTATTAAAGATTCAGGGTCTTCAATTATATGAGTAAACACCGAAATTAGGATATCCGGTTTTCGGATCTCAGTAACTTTTTTGAGATCGTTCATTGGTACAGACTGCCCAAGATAAATTACAGAATGTCCTTTTGATTTCAGCAGATAATTAAAATATAATAAGCTTAATTCATGAAGCTCTCCATCAGGAAGGAACAAAACTATTTTTTTTGCTTTACTGTTTTTCGAAACACCAACTCCATCAATCGCAACTATTAATTTCTGACGAATAAGATTTGAGATAAAATGTTCCTGAGCCGGATTGATGCTGCCTGTCTGCCACATTACACCGATCTTATTCAGGAATGGATATACGATCTGTTCGATGGTATAATTAAAACCCTGATTACGAATGTTATTGGTAATGATCTTTTCGAATCGCTCTTCTTCGAGCTCTATCATTGAGATGACAAGCCCTTTTACCTGATCGCATACATTCGTTTCTGTGTCAACGATCTTATTTACTTCTTCTGCAACTTCAGCCGGCTGCAAGGTGGCGATCTTCGAAATCTTAACACCATGCTGATAAAGAAAAGTTACATTCAGCAAATGTTTTAGTTTGTCATTACAGTACCATCGGATGTTTGTATCAGTTCTCTCAGGCTGGAGAATTCCATAACGCTGTTCCCAGATCCTAAGCGTATGCGCCTTGATACCTGATAACTTTTCTAGGTCTTTTATGGAAAAACGGCAGTTCATATTCTATGGCTAATGAGTCTTTAACAATGAAAAGTTACTATTGTTTAGATAAACTCACATTCAAAAAGGTCGGCAAAATGTTTTTTCAATTTTCCTTTAACTTCATTTTGATCCAATTTATATCCGAGTTCTTTGTCCATTGAAGTTACTGCTTTATCAACAATACCGCAAGGTACAATGTTTTCGAAATAATTCAGATCGGCATTTACATTCAGCGCGAAACCATGCATTGTCACCCACCTGCTCGCGCGTACTCCAAGAGCACAAATTTTTCTTGCCTTAATTGGATCGCCCGCATCAAGCCACACACCAGTTTCTCCGGAGCTTCTTCCGGATTCTATTCCGTACTCCGCTAAAGTACGGATCACCATTTCTTCAAGGAAACGCAGGTATTTATGTATATCGGTAAAAAAATTATCAAGATCTAAAATAGGATATCCCACAATTTGACCCGGGCCGTGATAAGTGATATCTCCACCGCGGTTGATCTTATAATAGGTCGCATTTTTTTCTTTCAATTGTTGTTCATTTACAAGTAAATGTTCTTGTTTACCACTATTTCCCAGGGTATATACATGTGGATGTTCGCAGAAAAGTAAATAGCTAGGAGTAGTAAGTTGAGAGTCAGCAGGCAAGGTCCGGTTATTCACCTTTGTATCAACGACCTTTGCAAACAGTGTTTCCTGATAGTCCCAGGCCTGCTTGTAATCGATAAGACCGAGGTCGCTGAATTTTACTTGTTGCATTAGATAATAGTTAACTCGGTTGATCAGATAATCTGGGCTAAGCCTAAATTAACTTAATTCCCATTTAACTAATAACAAAATTAAATCTGAGAAAGTTTAGATTTCAATGCGTTTATTACATTCACCTCCATAAGATCAACACCCCGCATTTCTCCGAGAATAACAGAGATCCAGTCGCCAAGATGAATAAAGTAAATCGCTTTTTCGATTGCAGATTTCCCTTTTGACCATACTTCGCGAACATCAGCGTGCTTCATGATCACTTCTTTATTGATATCAACACGGGCAAGATTTCTTGAATAATCATCTTTATCAAGGAAGATCAATACACTCAGGTTGTCATTTTTCTGTGTCCAGCCAACAAGTTCATTGTGATTCATTTCAGGAATGATATGATGCCAGCAAAGAATTTTTGCATTTTCATTCAGTTGCTGACGGAAACGTATTGCAATTCCTTCATTGTTAGTAGTGGCGTAAATAACAGGGATCTTGCCGTTTATTTTTTCAGCAATAATAGTTGCTTCCGCAACAATGTTTATTTCCTCAGCATCTATTAATTTTACTGCTGATTCCAGCTCTGCTTTAAAATTATGTGCGATGATCTTATGATACCCAAGAATAAAAAATAATTGAGTTAGTGCATAACCAAGACAAGAACGAGGAGGCATTCCACCTGGCACTACAATACAATCAAAGCCTTTAGATTTCGCTGCCTCAAGAACTTTTCCTCCGGAAGTTACTGCAACAATTTTTGCATTTTTATTAAGTGCCAGATTCATGCAATTAACCGTTTCTTCAGTATTACCTGAATAGGATGATATTATTACAAGCGTCTTTTCATTCACATAAGCCGGAATAAAATATCCTTTTACAACTTCAATAGGCGTATTTGCGTTGGCAGAAACCAGCTGAGCCATTATTGAACCGCCAATCCCCGAGCCTCCCAAACCGCAGATCAACACATTCGATATAGGATGTTTTGATGATGTTAAGGTTGCAGTGCTTCCGATCTTGATCGCTTCGGTTATTTGCTTGGAAAAATTTTCTACCAGTGTCTTCATTTTGCTTTTCAGATTTTCAAGGGATGTAAAAATACATATACAGGAATTATTAAGACGCGCGAAATTAGAGGAGATCACAAAGATGGGCATTGATGCTTATCCTGCGGAATTAGTGGAGATCAACGCCACAGCAAAAGACATACTTGAAAACTTTACTCCTGAAAAAGCAGAACAGTATAAAAACATAAATATTGCTGGGCGGATAATGATCATCCGTGACATGGGAAAGGCTTGTTTTGTAAGCTTACAGGACGCAACAGGCCGTATCCAGGTTTATATAAAAAGAGATGATATTTGTCCGGGGGAGGATAAAACATTATTCGATCAGTTGTTCAAAAAACAGACAGATCTTGGTGATATTATCGGTATTACCGGATATGTTTTTGTTACAAAAGTAGGTGAGATATCTATTCACGCTCAGACATTCAAAATGTTAAGCAAATCATTGCGACCTCTTCCAATCGTAAGACGTGATGATGAAGGAAATGTATTTGATGAAGTGACTGATCCTGAATTCCGTTATCGCCAACGTTATGTCGATCTTATCGTTAATCCTGGTGTGAAAGAAACCTTCATCAAGCGTACAAAAATGGTGAATACCATCCGTGATTTTTACAATGCGAAAGGTTACCTTGAAGTTGATACTCCGGTTTTACAAGCCATCCCGGGTGGTGCTTCTGCACGTCCTTTTGTAACACATCATAACACATTGGATATACCAATGTATCTTCGTATCGCAAATGAACTTTACCTGAAGAGACTAATTGTTGGCGGATTTGATGGTGTTTATGAATTTTCAAGAAATTTTCGCAACGAGGGAATGGACCGCACTCACAATCCTGAATTTACAGTTATGGAATTGTATGTGGCTTATAAAGATTATAACTGGATGATGGATGTTACTGAAGAGCTTATTGAGCGAATCGCTATGGATCTTCATGGGAAAACACAGGTTACTTTAGGCGATAAAACAATTGATTTTAAACGTCCTTTCAAAAGGATCACCATGTTTGATTCGATAAAGGAATTTACAGGAATTGATATAAGTGAAATGGATGAAGAAGGATTACGCGGTGCGTGTGCTCAACTGAACATCCCTGTTGCACCAAGCATGGGTAAAGGAAAACTGATTGATGAGATATTCGGAGCTAAGTGTGAAGGAAATTATATTCAGCCAACCTTCATCACGGATTATCCGGTGGAAATGAGCCCGCTTACAAAGAAGCATCGCAGCAAACCGGGATTGGTTGAACGTTTCGAATTAATGGTGAATGGAAAAGAATTAGCAAATGCATATTCGGAGTTGAATGATCCGATCGATCAGCGTGAACGTTTTGAAGAACAGATAAAATTAATGGAACGCGGGGATGATGAAGCGATGTTCATTGATCAGGATTTTTTACGTGCTCTTGAATACGGTATGCCGCCAACATCAGGGATTGGAATTGGAATCGACAGACTTGCAATGATCATGACCAATTCAGCATCTATACAGGATGTATTGTTCTTTCCTCAAATGAGACCTGAGGTTACAACTCAGTTTTCTGAAAAAGAGGCTCATAATAATAAAGATTCTGTAAAAGAAGAACAGACATCCAATGCATTACAAGGTGATGAGCAAAAGGTGTTTGATGAAGTAAAAAAACAATCACAGGCAACTGTTGCAAGCGTAAGTGAAGCAACAGGTATTTCTAAAAATCAATTGAACAAGATACTTACTTCATTGACTGAAAAAAGCATGGTTAAAAGAGAAGGGCCGGTTTTCCAGATTAACAGCTAATATATTGACAGATAAATATGTTAAAAGTATCTAAGGAAAATCAATTATATATATTTGGTTGTGCTGTACTTTTTCTAAGTATTATAGCTGCTTTAGGTCAATTAAATAAACACTACTCCGATATTTTTATTAATTCGGATACTTTGGGCATTCCACATTTATATAATGATATAGTAATAGATAATGGTCGGATCAGCGATTGGTACTGGTCATCTTCTCCCAGCTTCTTTCCTGATGCGTTTATTTATTTTTTATTAGCCGGCACGCTTAAGTTAAGTGTTTTAAAAACTGTTTTTCTCTGCGGAATAGTCGAAGTCTTTATAATAGTGAGCCTGCTCACTTATTTATTTAAAAAAATAGTTAGCAAAGATTTGCAAAAATACAAATGGCTGATCCCTGTTTTTTTATCTATGTATTTTATTGAAGGTTTTTATTTTAGCCATGATCCGTTCCTCTCATTCTTCTTATATGCGAGCGGTTATCACAAGGGTCCGTTTTTAAATTCACTGATCTTAATTTGTTTCTTTCTTAATTCATCATCCAACACTGTTAAATATATTTTTATCTGTATTTTTTCAGTCATAGCAAGCTTTAATGATAGGCTATATCTGGCAATGCTGGCAGTCCCCTTTATTTTAACCATTTTATTTTCCCTTAAAAAAACCGAAATAAAGCATTCATTTATTTCTTTTCTATGTTTAATTATCGGTTGTTTTGCAGGCATGGAACTATTTAACTGGGTTGCTGCTAACAAACTAATAACATTCATTGCTCCACATAAGATATATGCATTTGATAATATTATTCCTTCTTTAAATAATTTCGCAAGCCAAATGATGGACTACCTGAGAAGTTTCGGCTTCCGGAGTTTCCAAATAATATTTACTTTTTTGTCAATACCTGCTTGCCTTGTATATTATTTTAAAAACCGAAATTCATTAGGACAAACGCAATTATTCCTGCTATTGTTTTATGTTTTTTTCTCCATCTGCACATTCGCAGCTCCAATAATAAATGGTAATTATACTGGAATTGATACTATCAGATATAATATTTATCCTTTCTTTTTTGCTGCGATCTTTTTCGCCTCCGGCATTGGATTTCTGTTAGAAAAAAAAGTAAAAATTTCGTATCCAGTTATATCGCTTTCATTGCTCATAGGATTTACCTTCATCATCAGTTTAAAGATTAACGCAGATGGGTTTAAAAAATATTTGAATTATTATCCTGAGAACCTAAGCGAAATTGATAGTGTTGCCGGCAAATACAATTTAAAAAAAGGAATTGGTGATTATTGGTCCTCAAGGAAATCAACCATTCTTTCGAAAAAAAATATTGTTATCTTATCTGTTTATGAAGGTTGTAATATACAGGAGCTGGGAACCAATATTAATTGGTATTATGAAGGTGAATTCGATTTTGTGCTTGCAAATTCAATATCACCTGAAGCATTAAAAAAATTTAATATCCGCGATTCTATAACAACTAAAAACTATAAGATACTTTTAGTAGATAAATACATTTATCCGAAAGGAGCATACTTTCCCGAAACTATAAGGAAGTAGCCAAATAATAAGTTAATTTTATATTTTAAAATCAAATAGAGAATTGAACAAGAAAATTGCAGTAATAGGTGGAGGAAGCTGGGCAACAGCAATAGTAAAAATGCTTTGCAACAATTCATCCGAGATTCACTGGTGGATACGCAGTGAAACAGTTGTTGAACACATAAAAAAGTTCAAACATAATCCTAATTATTTAACTTCGGTAGAGTTTGATACAAGCAAGCTTTTACTTAATACAGATCTTAAAGATGTTGTTGCAAAAGCAGACGTCCTGATCATGGCTGTGCCATCCGCTTTTTTGAAAGATGCGCTTTCTGGTATAACCAAAGAGGAGTTTAAAAACAAACAGGTTTTTTCTGCGATAAAAGGTATTGTTCCTGAACATAACCTTATTGTTGGTGAATTTTTTAATACAGAGTACGGTATTCCAATGGAAAACATTGGGGTTGTTACGGGACCTTGTCATGCGGAAGAAGTTGCAATGGAAAAGCTTTCTTATTTAACAATTGCATCACAGGACCTTAACAATGCAAGTTTCGTTGCTTCAAAACTGAATTGCCGTTATATTAAAACAACTGTATCCGATGATATTTTTGGAACTGAATATTCCGCGGTCTTAAAAAATGTCTTTGCAATTGCCAGCGGTATCTGTCACGGGCTTGGTTATGGAGATAATTTCCAGGCTGTACTTATTTCAAATGCCATTCAGGAAATAAAAGCTTTTGTAGATGTAGTACATCCTATAGATCGCGATATAAAAAGCTCAGCTTATCTTGGAGATCTTCTCGTTACGGCCTATTCACAATTCAGTCGTAACAGAATGTTCGGCAACATGGTAGGAAAAGGATATTCAGTTAAATATGCCCAGCTTGAAATGAATATGATCGCGGAAGGTTATTACGGTGTGAAATGCATTTATGAGATCAATAAAAAATATAAGGTAGAAATGCCTATCACTAACGCTGTGTATAATATCGTTTATGAAAGAATTTCTCCGGCAATTGAAATGAAGTTATTGACCGATAAATTGTCTTAACCATGATGATATCCAATAAACGTTCGGTACCGCCTCTTGTATTGTTTTTATTGGTTTCTTCAATTGTCCTTTATCATTCCGTTATCCAGCTCTTTCCTTCATTCATCCACGCATGGACTCAAAGCGACAGATACGCGATCGCATTAAGGTTTCTTGATAATGGGTTCGATATTTTTCATCCTGCCACTTTCAACCTTCAAACTGTTGAAGGTATTACACGGGTCGATTTTCCCATAAACGAATTTTTGGTTGCCGTGATCATGAAAATTACCGGAAACACTGCTCCTGTTATTTTCAGACTTTATATATTATTTATAAGCATTTCCGGATTAGTTTATTTATATCTCCTTGCTAAAAGAATAAGCGGTTCAGAGATCAAATCCTGGTTCACCGTTTTATTTGTTTTTCTGTCACCTGTCTATGTTTATTATCAAGCAGGGTTCATACCAAGCATTCCCGCCATTGCAAGTGTTTTTGCAGGTTATTATTACTTTTTCAGCTATAAAGATAATGGGAATAAGAAGTTATTTTATTATGCTCTTTTGTTTTTTCTTCTCTCATCTTTAATGAGACTTCCTTTTGTAATTATTCTTTTTGCTGTTATGCTTCAGCAAGGATTTATGTCACTAAAGTTAAGAGTATTAAGGAAGCATGAATTAATCGGTTTTGTTTCAGCATTTTTGATTTTCGCAGCATATTATCTTTATAATATTCATTTGGGGCGCATGTATGGAAACATGTTCCTGGACAGTTTTTTGCCTGCTAAGAATTTTTCTGAATTCAAAGAGATCTTAATGGCAATGTACGATCACTGGTGTTTTCATTATTTCAGCATGTGGCATTATATCCTGCTTTTTGTGCTGATATTAATTTCCGTTCTAACATTATACCGCAGAGGTAATTATCTTGAAGCAGATAAGAAATACTGGTTCCAATTCTTAATTGCAGGCTGCGGAAGTATTTGTTATTTTCTTCTGATGGCAAGACAATATTATTCCCATGATTATTATTTTCTGGATTCAATGTTTGTCCCGACTATCTTGCTTTTCATGTTTGTTTTAAAAGATGTGACCATAGAAACGGTTAAACAAAAAATTACATGGTCTTGCGTTTTGGCTGTCTCTGTAATTCTTTTTTTCATTGCTAATTTTAATACACAGGCAGAGCGTTATTCTTTTGGTTCATGGGACAGAGTTGAGATAACACGCAAAAATTTTACAGGCACAGAGGAATTTCTTGATTCACTGGGAGTTTCAAAAGATGCCAAGATTCTTGTAATTGATGCATACACTACAAATGCTCCTTTGCTCCTTATGAATCGTAAAGGTTATACTGTAATGGGAACAACTCATAAAAATATCGGTGTTTCATTACAATGGGGAAACTGGGACCTCGTTGCAATTCAGGATATTTACCTGGTTTCTGATGTGATAAAGAATTATCCCTTGATCACTTCTATGCTTGAATGTGTTGGGAGTACAGGAAGGGTTTCTTTTTATAAAAAAAGCCCTGCACCAAAGTACAAAACACTAAAACAGTTTTTAGGCATAAATCCGGAACGTACATTATTTGTTTCTGAATATAAGTCAGCAACAAGCCAGAAGAAAAACAAAGCTATTCTTAACGATTCCACAGAATTCGGAATAACAGCTTCTGTTAAAGCTTCTGAATTAAAAAGTGGAAGTGGATTAAAGGTACTGGTGAGCGGAAAATTCTTTCCAGGGAATTCAATAAAGGACATTCAACTGGTAGCTTCTATTAACACTGGAGAGGAACAGTTATTCTATCAGAGTTTTGCATTAAATGATTACATGAAAGATTCTGTTTCGGTGCAAAACCTGGAGTTTCAGTTTGTTCTTCCTGAATTTAAAACTCCTGAGGATGAATTAAAGGTGTATCTGTGGAATCCCGGAAAGGGCGATCTGACTTACGATAACTGGGAAGTTATCATTTACAAATAACTATCCTGCGATCTTATTTTTATAAAACTCAATAATTAATTTCGCTTTCACCTTTCCAACAAGAGACGTTAAATCTTCTTCGCTTGCTTCTTTCACGCCTTTAACTGATTTAAAGTGCGATAATAATTTATTGGCTGTTGTATCACTTATTCCCTTAATCTCAGTTAATTCGGTCTTTAAAGTGCCCTTGTCTCTTCTTTTTCTGTGATGAGTTATTCCAAAACGATGTGCCTCATCACGGATCTGCTGAATGATCTTTAATGTCTCACTTCTTTTATCAAGATACAAAGGAATCGAATCCCCAGGAAAATATATCTCTTCCAGCTTTTTCGCAATTCCAATGATACCAACTTTACCTCTGAGCCCTAATTTTTCAAGGCTTTCAAGTGCGGAGCTTAATTGACCTTTTCCACCATCAATTACAATCAGCTGAGGAAGTGATGAATTCTCTTCCAGCACTCTTTTATATCTTCTGTAAATGATCTCTTCCATAGAGGCAAAGTCATCTGGTCCCTCAACGGTTTTAATATTGAAATGACGATAATCCTTTTTGCTTGGTTTGGTATCTTTAAATACCGTCATAGCTGCAACAGGATAAGCACCCTGAAAATTGGAATTATCAAAACACTCTATATGGCGTGGTTCTTCAGCAAGGTGAAGATCTTTCTTCATTTGTTCCAGAATACGTTTGGTATGCCTTTCCGGATCGATGAGGCTTTCCTGCTTGATTTTATCTTTCCTGAAATAATCAACATTGCGCTCTGATAATTCAAGCAATTGCTTTTTGTCACCTCTCTGCGGAACAAAAAAATTCGCGTCAGGTAAACCTAGCTCGATCTCAAAAGGAATTATTATTTCTTTAGCATGGCTTTCGAATCGTTCACGAAGTTCGATAATAGCCAGGGTTAAAAGCTCTTCAGGAGATTCATCAAGTTTCTTTTTTAATTCTATTGTATGCGACTGAACGATCGAGCCATTCATGATCTTAAGAAAATTTACATACCCGCTGCGCTCATCAGTAATGATCGAATAAACATCTACATTCGATATGGTAGGATGAACCACAGTTGATTTGCTCTGAAATTTTTCCAGAAGATCTATCTTTTCTTTTGTCAGCTGAGCCTTTTCGTATTGCATCTTCTCAACCTGCTCCTGCATAATATCCTTCAAATATTTTGCTACAGAGTTCGCGTTTCCTTTTACAATATCTTTTATCGCAGCGATAGTTTGATTGTATTCTTCTTCTGTTTCTTTTCCTACGCAGGGGGCGGCACAATTACCAATATGATATTCAAGACACACCTTAAACTTTCCAGCTTTGATATTATCTTCAGTTAACTGGTAATTGCAATTGCGTAAATTGAACAACTGTCTTATAAGTTCGAGAACCATATTCATTACCCTTACAGACGCGTATGGTCCGAAATAAGTTGAACCATCGCGTATAACATTTCTTGTTGAAAAAACACGTGGGAAACGTTCATTCTTGATACAGATCCACGGATAAGTTTTATCATCCTTGAGCATTACATTGTAACGCGGCTGGTATTTTTTGATAAGGTTGTTTTCCAGCAATAAAGCATCGATCTCTGTATTGACGATAATGTATTTTATATCAGCGATCTTCTTAACAAGAACCATCGTTTTTCCATTCTCATACTGATCTTTATTGAAATAGGAGGCAACTCTTTTTTTCAGACTCTTTGCTTTACCTACATAAATGATCTTTCCATCACTATCGTAATATTGGTAAACACCGGGACTATCCGGAAGTGTTCGGAGAAGGTTTTGTATGTGCTCTGGTTTCTGCATTGCGGAATACAAAGATAAAAACAAAAACGCCCTTCCGGATTACCAGAAGGGCGTTTAATTGCAATAATAATGTTTTATTTATTGATGATGATCTTTTTAGTGGTGACAATATTATCAGTGGTAATGCTGATAAAATAGCTTCCGTTTGATTCATTCGAAAGATCAATGATGTGCTTACCTTCTCTCACCTGTTTGCTAATCACGATCTCGCCAATCAGGTTGAAAACCGAAATTGTAGCTGTTCCGCAGGTTACTGTGAACATACCGTTGCTTGAAGGATTTGGCATAACTGCTACTGAGGAATAGTTGCTGTATGAAGTGATTCCGGTTGTAAGGATTGTGAAAGTTGTGCAGCTGCTATCAGAACATCCGTTCATATCTGTAACGGTCAGACAAGCAGTGTATGTTCCATCAACGTATTCATGACTTGCATTAGCTGTTGTACCAAGCGGGCTTCCATCACCAAAATCAAGTGAATACATGTATGTAGGATTTCCTCCTGTTGCATTTCCATTGAAATAAACGCTGTCTCCTGTGATCATTTCCGATAAAGAAGCCTCCACAATAAAATTGTTTATTGATACAGTAGCAGTATCCATGCATCCCATGTCGCTTGTAACAACTTCTGTAACAGTATAAGTTCCCTGGTTGCTGAAAACGTGTGAAGGGTTTTGTAAAGAAGAAATATTGTTTACTGAATCACCGAAATTCCATGAATAAGAAGTAATAGTTCCTGAAGTGATAGAAGAACCATCATTGAATTGAACAGTGTCTCCGCAAACGTTTGTTGGAGCAGTGAATCCTGCTACTGGTTTTGGATACACATAAACTGAATCAGTATAAGTATTTGAATTCAACATGTTGTCTATGACAGTTAGTGTTACCAGGAACGCTCCTGAAGAAGGATACAAATACGATGGATTTTGCAATGTTGAGGTCCCAGTCGCAGTTCCAAAATCCCATAGCCAGCTTGTTATAGTATTTGGACCGGTTGACATATCCATGAATGAAGTTGAATCACCAAAACAAACTGTATCTGCCGTAAAGCTTGCTGCAAGAGCAGCCGGTGCAGTTGCAGTTCCGCTTATCATTACATTGTCAATACTGAATGTCCCAGTGTTTGCTTCAGCATTCCACCCGTAAAAACGGAATGTAACAGGAGAAGCAAGATCCGTCAACACTGGAACGAACTGCATAAGTACGTATTCCTGATCCTGAACGTTGAACTCTGAATGTAATGTCGGATAAAGAAAGAGTATAAGGTGACGTTGGCGTTACAGTTACCTCGTAATACTCAGCTGTATTCAATGTTCCGGTATGAGTGGAATAAACATCACTTGAAGCTGTGGCACCCGGTGCCCAGTCTGTAAAAGAAAAACGTCCTGTTGCATTCGGATTGGCAGGTGTTCCGACTGCTGTAAAACTGCTGAAGGTAGCACCTGTTGCTGTTGGAACAGCGGTCGGATCGGTTGTTCCCGAAACTCCGTTTACAACAAGATCAAACGGATAGGTTGCAGTAAAGGTTTGTGCGCTAGAAAGTAACGATGTGATACTCATCAGCGCAGCTAAAGTAATTTTTTTCATGTCTTTATTTTTTTAATTTAATGATAGTTAGTGTAGCAGCTATTTATTGATAATGATCTTTTTTGTAATAAGTTCTTTTTCTGATTTAACAGTAACAAAGTAACATCCGTTTGGTTCAGAGCTAAGATCCAAGGATTGTCTTCCTGAAATACTTTTTTCCATTATCTTTTTCCCTGTAACATTATAAACTGTAAGAAGTGCGGGCGATTGTTCTTCACGATTTACCATAAATAAACCTGTTCCGGGATTTGGAGAGATGCATATCATTGATGTGTTGTTATGTGACGTTATTGAAGTAGGGCCGGTTAAAAATAAACGGTAATCATCAAACGCAACATTCCCTGCGGATTTTAAATAAGCAAAGCCTATATAATGTGAAGTGGGAGCTACCGAAAAGCTATAGGTTTGTCCTGTTGTTGTGGTTGGGATAGGATTTATCTTAGCGATTGTGTCCCAAATAACATTATCAGCAGATTGCATAACAACAAAGGTGCTGATAGAATCAGTACTGTTTCCTTTGATCCAGAAGGATAAACTGTCTGCAAGGATAAACATCGGTGATGTGATTTTTGAAGGAGGAGCGGTTACAGATTGCCCGAATTTATAAGAATTAGGTCCGCTTGTTCCTGAAGAAGCTGTGCTTGTATAATTACCGTTATATGTAAAAGCCCAGCCGGCCGGAACTGTTGCAGCCGTTCCAAGGTAAGTTGTGAAATCTTCACTTTGTACTGTTGTCTGAGCATTTAATTGAGCTCCGGCAAAAAATCCTGCAATAAGAAAAAGAGTAATTTTTTTCATGTGGTTATTTTTTATTGTAATTAGTCATTGTTAGTTGTAAACCTATAGTTGTAAAACCTTTGATCATTTCTTCCGCCATTTTTATTCTCGGTTCCAATGCTTTTTTCTCATCATCTGTCCATTTACCAAGAACATACTCAACCTGTCTTCCCTTAGAAAATTCGCTTCCTACACCAAAACGCAAACGGGCGTATTCTGCAGTGTTAAGTGTTTCCTGTATGCTTTTTAATCCGTTATGTCCTCCGTCACTTCCTTTGCCTTTCATTCGCAACGAACCGAAGGGCAATGCGATATCATCGGTGATCACCAGTAAATTTTCTACACTTATTTTTTCAGCCTGAAGCCAATAGTTAATGGCTTTTCCGCTGAGATTCATGTAAGTGGAAGGCTTGATAAGAATCAGCGATCGCCCTTTAAACTTATACTCTGTAATGGCAGCGAGGCGGTCTGCCGCAAATTTTAAACCATTTTCTTTTGCAAGTGAGTCCAGGACCTTAAATCCGATATTATGACGAGTTTCTTCATACTCATCTTTAGCAGGAGCAGCAGGTGCTTTTGCAGCAGCGGCAGGAGCAGCTTTTGCAGCAGCCGGAGCAGCAGCAGCGGCAGCAGTTGCATCAGCAGCAACAGCACGAGTTACCTGAACGCTGATAACAGTAACGTTAGGAGCATCAAGCATCGTTAATCCGTCAATTTTAATATCGCTAACACGAACAGAACCACCGATCTCTAATGAATCGATAGCAATATTGATTGTGTCAGGCATTTTTTCAACTAAACCTTTAACTCTTAAAGTTTTTAGTTTCTTGTTTAATTTTCCACCTGCTCTTACTCCCGGAGATGTTCCGGTTGTTTTAACCGGAATGCTCATTACCACTGGTCTTCCTGAAACGATCTCAAGGAAATCAACGTGTAATAACTGGTCACCAACTCTGTGGAATTGTGCTTCCTGAATGATAGCATGATATTTTTTACCCTGGATGTCGATATTCACTGTATTTACATGTGGAGTGTAGATCAAATCTCTGAAGTCTGCAGCAAGTGCAGAAAAGTGAATTTGTTCTTTACCTCCGTAAATTACGCATGGTACCTGCTTTGCATTTCTCAATGCAGTAGCATCCTTTTTCCCTACGTTCGCTCTTGGCGAACCGCTAATAGATACTGATTTCATTTTGTTTTTGTTTTATCCGCTGAAGCTTTATGCGAAAGCGGGTTTTGTTATATTGACTGTTGCGTCCCAGTCAACTATCTTATTTTACATTGACGCAAATTTCTATTTAAACGCTCGCTATAAAATTCGAGCTGATCGATTCATAATTATGTACACTGTGAAGCACTTTCGCAAACAGGTCTGCCACTGATAATACTTTTATTTTAGGGCTCTGGTGCTTAAGTGGTATAGTATCAGTAACCACTAATTCAGTGATCCTTGAATTTTCAATATTCTCATATGCTTTTCCGGACAATACAGCATGTGTACAAAATGCACGTACACTGTTAGCTCCTCTGTCAAGCATCATATCAGCAGCTTTGCAAAGTGTTCCGCCTGTGTCTATAAGATCATCAATAAGAACAATATCTTTTCCTTCAACTTCACCGATAACTGTCATGCTCTCGATCACATTAGCCTTTGCACGCTGCTTGTAACAGATCACAAGATCCGACTTCAGGAACTTCGCATATGCATTCGCTCTTTTTGATCCACCCATATCAGGCGCTGCCATTGTTAAATGAGGCAGATCCAATTCCTGGATATAAGGGATGAAAATTGAAGAAGCATATAAATGATCAACCGGGCATTCAAAGAACCCCTGGATCTGATCAGCATGAAGATCCATAGTGATGATGCGTGTAGCACCGGCAACAGCTAAAAGATTCGCAACCATTTTTGCTCCGATTGCAACGCGGGGCTGATCTTTACGATCCTGACGGGCAAAACCGAAATATGGTATTACTGCTATGATCCTATTGGCAGATGCGCGTTTTGCAGCATCTATCATCAGTAAAAGTTCAAAAAGATTTTCAGTAGGAGGCATGGTCGACTGTATGATGAAAACATCACTTCCGCGAACCGTTTCCTCATAGGAAGTCTGGATCTCACCATCGCTGAAGCGGAGAAGAGACACCTTTCCAAGATCCTGCTTATAGCTTGCGCTGATATTCTCTGAAAGAGATCTGGATGCCGAACCTGAAAATAATTTTACTTTATGATTCATAACCTTTTTTTATAAGGGTTGCAAATGTAGTAAAATTTGGGGTTTTGGCAAAGAAAAAACCTTTCAGACTATTCACCTGATCTTTAAATCTTTAAACCAATCAGGCAGATGTCATCAACCTGATCAAGCTGTCCTTTCCATTTATTAAATGAAGCGAAAAGTAATTCCTGTTGGTCTTTAGGTGGTTTTTCGTGAATGTCAAGAATGAGATTATTTAGATTTTTACTCATGAATTTTTTACCTGCTGGCCCTCCGAACTGATCTGAAAAGCCATCTGTATAAAGGTATAGACAGTCATTTTGCTCAAGCTGAATATTAAAGAGCCTGAAACTGTTTGTCTTCTCCCCAGCTCCGACAGGCATCCGGTCGTTCTCAAGTTTTGTTATTGTGCTGTTTCTAACAAGCACAGGAGCATTATTTGCTGCGGCATAACTTAGTTTTTTATTCTTTTTATCCAGGCAGATCAGAATACCATCAAAACCATCTTTTTGGCCCTCACCGCTGATGTTATCGATCAGGCGGCTTCTCACAAAATTGAAAACCTGATCAGGTTCTGTGATACGTTTTTCGTTGATGGCTTCATTTAAAAAAGAGATGCTGAGCAGACTCATGAAGGCACCCGGAACACCATGTCCGGTACTGTCGCATACTGCGAGATAAAAATGATCAGCTGTTGCGGTAGCCCAGTAAAAATCACCTGATACTATGTCTTTTGGTTTAAAAAGAACAAAATGATCAGGCAGGTGTTCGTTCAGAAATTCATGGTGTGCAAGTAAGGCATATTGTATCCTTTTCGCATAGTTGATCGAATCCACAATCTCCTTTTGCTTTTCTTCAACAATATTTTTCTGCACACTGATCATTTCTTTTGATCTTTTCTGACTTCTGTAGCCTGCAGCAATAAAGCCTATGATCACCAACAAGAAAAGCACACCAGCGAACATGTAAATTCTTTCTGTACGTTTTTTCAGCTGCTGAATCACAATCTCTTTGTCTTTCACCTCAAGCTCCCTTTGGGTTTCGAGGTTAGCAACGCTTTCTTTTGCTTCAATAGAAAAAATGGAATCCTTTAAATTGTTATAAATCTGAGAGTTTTCGAGGGCGCTTTTATAATCACCAAGCAGGATCTGTGAATTAGAAAGATTTAAATATACCTGCTTTAAGTAATCTATATCGTTTATCTCTTTTAAGATCTCTGCCGCCTGATTATAATATTCAATTGAGCTTTTAAGCCATTTTTTTCTTTTCTCAGTATTCGTTTCTTTTTGAGCCATTTGGAAATAGTACATTCCAATATTGTCTAAACTGCTTGACTTATAACTCAGATTACCCATTTGATCATAAAGCTTTATAGCTGTTTTTTGTGTTTCAAGAGCCTTTTCAAAATCACCCTGAACGGCATACAAATCCCCGAGATTAGAAAGGATCCAGCTTTCGTTATCAATGTCTTTTATCTCCCGAAAGATCTTAAGCGCTTTTTCGTTTACAGCAAGTTGCTCAGTATAGTTTCCTATTTCAAAATATACAACACCCATATTCCCATACAATTGGGCAATTGTTTTCTTTTCATTGATCTGTTCAGCGATTACCAGGGCTTTTTTGTAATGATCCAGAGCTTTATCGAAATCATGTAATGGCCTGTAAATGGATCCAATATTCATCAGGAAAATGGCGATTTCTTTCTTTGAATTGAGATCTTCGGCTATGGTAAGTCCGCGCTGATATGACTCTAACGCTTTAGTATATTCGGATAAGGCTTTATAATTTGTTCCCAGTGAATTATATCCTTTTCCAATTCCTGGTTTCCATCCGATAGCTTTAGACAGATCAATAGCTTCTTGAGCATACTCCAATCCTGCTTTAGGATTGGTAGTCCTCATTTTAAAGGAAATATTTATAAGTGTTTTTACTTTAACGGTATCGTCTTTGGCAGTATTTACGTATTGGATCAAAGAATCAACCTGAGCATTCTGAGCGATCAGGATTGTTTTTAAGAACAATACTGAAAACAGGATTGCGATCTTGGTTCTATAAAGCATTCTGAATGTCTGTGTTAGTTTCCGGTTCTGTATAGGTTGAGCAAAAATGTGAATAAATAATGTTTTTTCCTATTAAGAAATAATCAGAATTTGTTGCGAAGTGTTCGCAGAGTTATTGAATATCTTGTTTGTTTCATCTCTGCAATGCTGTGTTCCCATTCATCACGAACAACACCCTCCATGACATAAAGTGAGCATCGTTTGACAGGAATTGTGATCACAGATCCGCGACCTTGTTTTGTTTTATCGTATGGCCGGAGTTTAAAATTACAATCTGATAAAAGCGAAATTCCGACAATAATATCGAAGGGTGGTGCATCCCGGTGCCAATTGATCACAGAGCCTGAGGGATATTCGGTTACTAAGAGTTCTGCAATTTCCTCTGCACGGATTTTAAGCATATCAGCAGCTTTGTTAATCAAAGGATAGAAAAATTCCGGGATAGGATCTCCTTTTGAAATACTTCTGTTATCAAAATGATAATCATAACCATAGCTTGCAACTTTTCTTTTCGCTTCGTATCCTCTGAAAATTAAGGTGTGTAGCTTTAATCGAGAAACTTCCCTGATCAGATTTTCTTCTTCTTCTATTGAAATAAAATCAGGATAATAACTGAATCCGGAAGGATATAAAGGATCTAATGAAAACAAGCTGCTCATATAAGGATCCGGTAAAGTTCATGCCACCTATTTAAAGATCTGATTTCCGGATTCTACTGAACTTTTTATAAGAATAGTGCCCTGATTGATCATCAGTTTGTCTTCGCTTAAGAGCTTTTCTCCATCTTTGTCTATAGTGATTGTGCCGTATTTCACACTAAGATCAAAACCCATTGAATTGTAAGGATTCACCAGTGCCATTTTAATATTACCATATTTTGAATTAATATGAGTATTGCCGGTAAGTTCGACCATCTTTCCTGAAACATCTCCCGATATTACATCAATGGAAGGTATGCCTTTAAAGCCTTCAAGAATAATGTTACCGTATTTGGAAGTTAGATCCGCATTGCCGGTCATATCCATAATCTTTATATCGCCTGAAGTGCTTTGAGTTTTAATATTCCCGGTTAATCCATGATATTTCTGATTTCCATAGGATGTTTTCACGTCTATATTTCCTCTATGATCAAGTATGAAGATATCTCCGGATGTCAGCTCTGCAGATACAGTTCCTTTCGTATTCCTTAAATCCAGATTGCCGTATCCGAGTTTAAGCTGCATATTTGAGATGATGTTTTCTAACTTGATATTTCCTGAGTTATTTTTCATTTCAAGGTTAGTCCCTTTCATGTCTTTTACAGAAATGTTGCCATAAGAATCATTGATAACGAGTTCTGTTTCTTTAGGAATATCAAAGCTCAGTAAGGCATAATAAGAAGCTGAACCGATCACGACTTTGGTTTTTGACAGATTAATCAATGTTACAACCAAAGTAGAATCCTTTCGTGTATATTCCATTTTATGGTCATTTTTGCCGATGACCAAACCATGTTCCTGAAAGTTGAATTCCTTGCGGAAAAAGATTTGATTTCCCGAATTAGATGTAACATCAATATCTGCATTGTTACAGTTTATTTCCAGGCGTTTTACACCTTCGAATAAAGTATCAGGCGCAAAAGGAGGTTCATAGTGATCACCGTTTTTGGGTGATAGAGAACCTGTTGTTACGTTAGCTGTTACAGGAGGAGTTGTAACTTCATTCTCTTCCGGATGTACTGTCTGGATTGTCAGGTTGTAATTATTTGGAACTTGTTTTTCAGCTAAAGGAAGAGATTGTACAATAGGCGTGGCTTGGAATTCAGCTAAATTAATTTCAGGAACAAGATGATTAACTGTATCCACGCTTTTTGTTTCTTCAGAAGATGTAGTAGAAAACTGGTTGGCCGGAATGATTGAAGGATTATCCGAATCCAAATTCAAATAAACTATGATCGCCACAGCAGAGGCTCCAAAGACAAAATATTTAAGCCAGGAGAATGTGCTTTTAAAGAAATGAGCCTTGTTAAGGCCGGTATCGATCTTACTCCAAATTTCCGGAGAAGGCTGAAATGAATCGAATTCATGGCGGTTTTCTCTGATATAAGTTTCAAGTGGATGGCTCATGATTGTTTTTCTTTAATAAGGTTAATTAATTTTTTTTTCGCCCTGTTGTATTGGGATTTTGAAGTGCCTTCTGAAATATTGAGCTGAAGCGCAATTTCTTTATGCGTAAAATTTTCAAGAAGATAAAGACTTAAAACGATCCTGTATCCGTGTGGCAATGCCTGAATGGAATCTTTAACTACATTCACATCATAATCCATATAATCTTCCGTGGGCTCTTCATTCTCAAAGTAGTCAGCATCATCAAGCGGTTGAAAAATGTGTTTTTGTTTTCTGATTACATCAATAGAACGGTTTATAATAATTTTTTTAATCCAGCTTCCAAAAGAAACACGTTCATCAAAATCTTTTATATTCCTGAATGCCTGGAGAAAGCCTTCCTGTAAAACATCTTCTGCTTCATTTCTGTCGTTAAGGATACGCATGCTGACACTGAACATGGCTTTAGAATACAGAGTGTACAGTTCGTTAAATGCCTGTCTGTTGCCGGATTTACCACGGTTGACAATTAATGAGACTGGATCTATATTGTTTTTTACGGGCATCTTTTTCTTGTATCTACTCTAAATACGGGAAAAACTTAAATGGTTGCACGATTTATAAAAATAAACCTGTCAGAAGTTTACTTGCTCCTATTTTTTGCAATTCCAAAACATTTCGGTAGTTTTGCAACCCGATTTAATAAATGCCCAGTTGGCGGAATCGGTAGACGCGCTGGTCTCAAACACCAGTAGGAAACTGTGCCGGTTCGACTCCGGCACTGGGTACGAAAGTTAAGCAGAGCCTCATCTTCGAAAGAAGGTGGGGTTTTTGTTTCTAAGCGGTTGTCGGAATTGTTGTCGGTTTGACCCGGTATTTAAACATATTGTTGAACCGTTTGTTCGAAATTAGGATGCTAATTCATTAGGTATTTAATTTGTATTGTATTTCTTTGTCACGATGTTGCCAAGAATAAGTATACCAGGTGTTTCAAACGAATGTTTAATTGGCTATCATACTCAGGAATTCAGAGTTAGTGGTCTTTTAGATTCGCCCGCTAAATGCACATCAGACAAAGCTTGGCTTGGGGATGGTTATTATTTTTGGTTGGATGAGGTGTTTGCAATGCATTGGGGACCTGATTTTAAAACTAGTACGGGATCATTCGATGTTTATAAGGCGTTCATTGAGGAAGACAACATATTAAATATGACTTTTTGTGAGGAAGATTATTTTTTTGTAAAAAATAATATTGAGGCGCTAATTGTGGAAATGAAGGAAAGACATATGAATATTAACCTTAAGCAGCTTCATCGGATGCTTAAAACAAAATTTTGGCTTCCAATGAATATTAAAGGTATAATGTACGATGATTTACCTTACAACGTTTATAAGAAGGGACGGACTTATAGTTTATTTGATCCTTTCTATTATGTCAAAAGAATTCAAATAGTGGTTTTCGATTTAAAGTTAATTCACAATTTTGAAATTTATAAAGAAGAACAAACATGTTAAAGTTATGAGTAAGAAAAGCAAACTTGATTTAGTAAGTCTCCAAAAGCAATTCGATCAGATCTTAGGATCTCTAACGAATGAAGAGGTGCTAGCTTGGATTGAGCAAGACAAAGAAGAGCAGTGTGCTTTGATGCTTTCGGGTTCCAAGATTTCAGTTATTGGGAAGTCCGTGAGTTACACAATATCTAACGAGTATAAGCAGACTAACCAGTCAACCTATGAACATAACCAAGCAGCCTGAAGCATACAGCACGAAAGAACCGGGAGCTATAAGTCTGTTCAGGTATAATGTTGCGAATGTTAAATTCGATGTTATAGATAAAGTGTGGGATTCACCGTCTATTACAGAAAAGAGTGAGTTTAATATGCAATATAGCACCTTTGTCAGTCCTGATAAAAAGGATTTCTTTGGCTTGGTATTCGCAATTAAATTAGAAAATGAAGAAAAAAGTTTCTCACTTTCACTGGATTTCGTTGCCCACTTTATTACTATTAATACTGAAATTAATGCTGATTTCATGAAAGGGCATTTTGTTACGGGGAATGCTCCAGCCATTGTATTTCCTTATATTCGAGCGTTTATAACAAACTTTTTTCAGAATTCAGGCTACAACCCAATCATTCTACCCGCTTTCAACTTCCAATCAGTTAAGAAGGTTGAACAATCGGGGTCTTAAGACTTTTCTTTTTGTCTTTGAAAGCAGTCCTATGGGCTGCTTTTCTTTTATTGGTATTCTAGTTAAAAATCGATTTGATGGAAAATGCAGATAAAATGTTGAAATGGTCGGAGGAACTAAAGGCCGAAATGAAAGATCTTCCTTTTGATAAGGACGATATAAGATTCGACTTTTTCGGATTATTATACGATATTGGATATAGTTACTATTTGGGTCATATGCTTTTGGATATAACTTATTTTATTCAAAATGGTAAAGTGATGTTTAATGAGTCTCTTTCTGATTATAAGAAACATATTGATAGGGCTGTAGAAATATCAAAGTCACAGTTAATGAATCAATCTTATTATAACTCTCTCAATAGAAATTTCTTAATTGGAACCTGGTCAAACTTTGAACTTTGTGTAACCACGTTTTGTGAGGCAGTTACCTCAACAGAGGAAAAAAGCCATATCCTTGAGCATCAATTAAACGATGTTTTGAAAACACTTAAAAGGACTGAAATTAATCCTGACGATTTGATTAGATTAAAAACGTTGCTGAAGAAGGACCATCTTACTCATGTGCCTATAGTGCGAAAAACCGATTTGCTTTTTAAAAAAGCTCAGGGTTATTCTCGAAATGTGGAGGAGGACAAAGAATTTTTAAAATTTCTTGGGAAGTTCCGGAATACCTTTCATACTAACTTTATTTATTATGGTAAAGATTACGAATACAGGTATGAAGACAAAGCCGTTTTCCATTTTGCTGATAATGAAGTAGTGGTTTGGAATGACAAATATAATGGAAGGCCAGAGCTATATTTTGATATTAAGACTACTATTAAGGAGATATGGAAAGCTTTAATCTTGAGTATTGACCATAAGGAATTAATCCCGTACCCAGTATCGTCAGCTCCTTAGCCGAAAATGACTTATCCGAAAACAGGATAAAGCTTAGAACTTTAGCACTAATTACCTCTTTTAAATTTTATTCACTTCATCTCTGCATACTTACTCAGAGAGTCAAAAGTACTGTTTTAGTGCTGTGTTTTATTGCGATACATTTACATAAAAAATTTTCATGGTAATAGTAAGTTTTGCACCAACGTTTACAAAATTAGATCAGGAACTCGAATCCAGAAAGGATAATCTTAGCATCATACTTAATCAGCTGCAGTGTCCGAATAAGTGCAAGAAAGACATGTTGGTCAGGATATGGAGCGATAAGAGGAAAGGAGTTATAGGAGATCCTTACGGCCCTTGTTGCCCGGAATTTGAACGGGAAATGAGGCCGTATCTCAAATAGAGGGAAGGGGACTTAAACGAAATGAATATAAGGGTTTGATTTCTTTCACAGACCAGCCCCACCGGAATACAGGGAAAGGAAAATAGATCCCAATGCATTTGATGATTTGAGATATGAAGGATTGTAAGTTTGACCTGGGAACTATGTCAGAGTTAACTTAGTTCGCTCGCTAAAAGATTGACAGCAGAAGTTTTCTTTTTCAATAGTGAAAATGGCTCTGTCGTTCTCTTGTGCAACCAATATAATACGCGAAACATGATCAGGATGGACAGGACACGACCATTCATGAACTCCTTCCTTTATAAATTGTAATTGGAGTTTTTCAACAATTTTGTTAGCTGCCATTCTTGTAAGATTGATTCCTTTATCTTTTGGCAATACCCGGGTAGTAACTTCGATCATAGCTTTTCTTGTAAAGTTAAGCTATTAGGAACATTGGAAAGGTTGATAACCATTACTTTACTTATTCTTTATTTTTCAACTGTGGGACAAGATTATTCTGATCTTCTGACCATGGTGATTAACCTAACTGGTTTACCCGGGTTCTCCTTTTGGTATTTTTCACACTCCTCTTTGGCAGTGATAACTTTGCTCCCTCCGTCAAAGAGTATTTCTCGTCTCTTGCCATGAAAGAACGTTTGATCCATGGAAAGTGATTCTGTCTTTATCAAATCCTGCAGGTTAATTCTCCCGGACTTAAGATCGTTTAGAAGTTGTATTTTCTTTGCTTTGCTCATGTGCTTGGTTTTTTAATTCATTAATTATTTGATCGAGCTGGTCTTCGCTCATCTTCCCGAAATCCATTTCAAGGCTCATGGCCTGTAATTTTGGAACTGAGAAGGGTAAAAGGTCCGTGTATAGCTTTGCCCTCTCTTTTGGAGAAAGCTTCTTAAAATCCTTCTTAATCGTTTCGAACTCCTTTTCTAAGAAGTTGGTTATTGTCTCACGGAGTTTTTCCCCGGTTTTGTTCTTTGCTCCTTTTGGTTTACCGGCAGGATTACCGGACTGTCCTTTTTTAAATGCCATGATGATTGTATTTCATTGTATTTTACAGTTCGCACCCCATTTGTATTTTATTCTGATAAGAGGCCATTGCAGCGGAGTACTTCTCAACCGTTGCACTTTTCAAATAATTACTAAGGAGATCTTCACTGTGGATATCTGATGATTTAGATTGCCTTATATTCTTTTTTATCCATTTTATAAAGCTATCAACTATAATTTTTGCAGAAGAATAATATCCCTTTGTCACGGTATATAAAAACGGAGTCCATAAGACGTAGACTTCAAAATCCTGAAGAGGTGAGGGCAACCGTTGAATGATATACATGGTTACATTATAATTATGACGGAGATCCCAAAAAACCCCGGATTTGGCTAGATCAGAATCCATTGCCTCATTTTGGCTTATCTCCTGATCCATGATATCAATGTCCAATCTGGATTTTGACGTTTTGATCTTACTTACAGGCTGCGATTTTTGTTTGTCGGGAATGATCACCTCAGCTTTGTAATGATTTTTAGAAGGTATTTGAATGGTTCGGGAAGTACGCCCATGAAATATATCCCAGAACAAAGCATTCTCCGCAAGCTTATAATTGGTTTTAGAAGCTGCTTCACTTATCTGTAAGTTGACACCTATCCATTTGATGCAATGCCTCAGAACTTCACCAAGTGTTTTATAATCCTTTTCGGTTAATAACCCTTTTCGGACGAACAAAGAGAAGAGAGCTTGAAATTTGGTTACTGGAATTGAAAATTCAAGATCCTTATCCAGGATAATTCTATCCACGCCAGTTTTTATGTAAATGTGGACTTTAGGATTATTACACAATTCTGATAAAGGTCCTTCAGTAAGATTATGTTTATCTGACTCATAAAAAAAGAACTTTTTATTTGTTGGGAGTCTATCAATAATATCTTTCTTTATATTATTATCATTATTGTTAGTGGTTGCTTGATGGTTGTCTGATGGCTGAGGTGTTGGCTGTTCAATCTTGCCATTTATACTAAACACTGTTGTGTTTAATAGCTTTGCGATGGTTCCTCTGTTGGTGGTTCTGATGGCTATAAAACCGGCAGAAGAAAGTTTTTCTAAAACTCTACGATATTGGGCCCGAGTTGCTCCAATGCCTTTATAATCTCCCACCAAACTTTCGCCAGCTAAAAGGTTTTTATCATTATATGAATCAGTTCTCCTAGCTCTTAACGCAATCTGAGTTAAAAGCATAAATGCAGTTGGATCCTTCATAAGTTCATCGGTAATCGGCCCTCTGTAAATATTTATAAATGTCCTATTGTCCTTGTGCTCCATTACATTCGAATTGTAATTTTTAATATTTCCTCTACCTGCTCAGCTTCTTCGATTCTTCCGACTCCTAGTTCCGTTTGGATCTGTTGGGTCTCAGGCTCCAGAACTTCGCCACAACATAAAACAAGGGTGACATCCTTTTGCTCTTTGGTTTTAATAGCTGAAAAGAAGGCTTGATCTGTTCGATTCATGTTGCCATTCAAAAGAACTCTGTCATGCCGGTGATAATGATGGTGAAGATTGGCCCACGATAGGTGTGCATTATTCAATAGCATTCCTGTCATTTTACCAATCTCCTTTGAAATGAAGCGAACCCCGGCAAATAGATCATAAGTACCTAGAAAGAAACCATGATAATCGATATCTGCAGGCTGATTTTCTATAAAACTTATATCAGTGGAGATATCAGCAGCATCGTATTTTTTCACTTTATTCTCTTCGTAAGTTGCAACACATCCGGAACTATATGTGATATCCGCTCCGACAAAATCTATGTTTTGAGATTCCATAAAAGCGAACTGCTCAGCTGGAGGCATTTCTTCTATTTTATATGTATACTGCATTTTTGCTCTATTGAATGGCAAGCTTAAACCGGTCATTACATTGTAACCAATGGAATAGGTAAAATAACTTGTGTGTTCAATACGGAAGTTCAAATCATCATCGATATACCATTTAACATTCGCTATTGACTTTATATTAGCCATTAAGCGTTCAAACGTGATCATTCCTCTGGTTGCATGTTGGGACGCAATTGGGTCAATAATATCAGATTTATGAGCTATGATCGAACGAGCCAGTTTATTGTCAAGGCCGGTGACATAGTTTAATCCTGCAGTATATCCTGGGGCATCACCGATAGGATTCCATTCAAAGAAGTCACTCACCACCAAATTAATGTCCGGGCACAATTGATGCACCAGGTAATTAAATGCATCGTAAAGGGTTCTAAATTGAGTATAGTTTTTCGTGAGTCCAACAGGAGGAGCATAGTAAAATTCAGCTGAATATGCCCCGGCAGTTGCACAGTAACCAGCAAGATTAGTAAAGTAGAGGTGAACAAAATTCTGTGGATCCGGTAAACTTGGAGAACTACCACAAGGCACAATTTCAAAATCAGTCCCAACAACAGGCAAGGTAGCAGAATAAGGTCGAACAAAATCGGTTGTAATTCCATTGTTTGTGCCTGGTACTATCTCCCATCCAGACCCGATCGGATAATTTGGAGTCCCGCCAATATTGTACGTTTTAAGCCTTTCCCGTATATAAATGATATAATTTCCGACAAGGGTGTTAATGCCTGGAGGGGAAGGAATAACATGAATATCTGAATACAACGGAGTCCATGTGAGCTCATCAGGTGTTCCTGTGTCCCAGCAACCGACCACCGGTCCCGGAGGGCTTTGAGGTAATTGAGCAGAGACATCACACCACCAATATTCATAATTAGTAAACTCTCCGTAATTGTAAACGTTGATCAAGGGACCGGACAATAAGAGATTTATCTCTTTATTCAAATTGTTGTATAAACAAGAGTACTTATCATTTACTGCAGGTGTTACGATATATGTGCACTTGTTTAAATCAAACTCTCCGGTATTTATAGCAAACACCCCGTTCCAATACTCAGAGTAGCTATTCCCGTTATCACAAGATCTTTCAATCGCAAGGAAGATCTTCTCACATTTCAGGAGACCATTCTCAATTCCCAGTAAATATGTAAAATCAAAAATGTTCAGTTTAGGATTATTTACAAATTGAAGCTTGGTAGTGAGCTTTTTTCTGAATCGAACATCATCCTTCTCATACCTGAAGGAGATCTTATCGAATAAGGGGAACACCTCCACAGTTGAGGTGTTGTGTGTCAGGTAAAATTTGTATTTACCCATGATTAAAACTTATTGAGTATTTAACCAATTGAGTTGCTACTCTAAGAGCAAGTTCATGCCGGTCTCCAGAATTGTTTCTTATTGCAAACTGAACCCTGGATTGTTGATCTTCAATAATTGCTAAGGCTTCCATTTCTGATGCGAACTCAATATTTTCATCTATGGCCAGGTTTCTTTCAATAACACCTATAGCCAAACTAATTTTTTTCTGTTCCATTGATTGTAGTTTTAAAATTGTGATTATACCATACATGAAAGCTTTCGAAGTCTCTTGCTACGAAATAAAGACCTCCAGCTGCTTCAATCGCACTTTGATAATTCTCCTGGTCTTCTGATTGTTTATCCCGGCCAATCTTCACCTCAACTTTGACAGATTTACCGTTAATAGTTGCACTGATATCAGCAGTCCCGTTTGTTCCGGTACCCGGAATATATTTACCGGTTCCGATAGTTCTCTTTATACCGAGGGTATCGATATACGTTTTCTTCTGATCAATATATCTTCCGGCATTGCTTATCCTTTCAGCTTGATGGTTGCTCATGTTGAGAAATTCCACAATGCATCTGGTCAAGCCATTTGCGGAGGTGTCCTTGTATTTTGGTTGAGCTATATACTCAATCGGAAAGTTTGGATATTGCTCACGCTTTCTTTTAAAGTAAAGCATGGTTAATTCGTTAAGAGCGCTGTTCATTATGCAACCTTTGCCCCTTTTATTTTCACAAGAGAATTAACCAGATCGGTTTTGAGGTATCGAACTCGGGTTCCAATTCGTGCAGCTGGCAAATCACCCGCGCGAGTGAATTCATCCAACTTAGGCAAACTGATTTGAAGAAACTTTGAAGCTTGCTTCCGGGTAAGGTATTCGATTGTCTGCTCTGAAGGAATATTCGTGCTCAGGCTTTTGTGTTTTAGATCGAGCAATAAATATTCAATATTGCTTAATCTTTGATCAATTTGTTCAAATGGGTTTCCCATGACTATAATTTTTTGGTTAAACTATAGCACAAAGGACATTATTTAGTCAGAAGTAATCAGGGCTTAAGGGGTTACGTAATGGGATTACGATTTCGAAACCGCGACTTTTAATTCATCCTCCGCGATAAGGGATGCAGTTAAAAAGTTATTCTTTTTAAGCCTTTCAATAACATTACTTATAGATTCAATGTGTTTGGCTTGAATTCTTTCAGGATCCTTAACCATTTTGTAATACTTATTACGAAAGCTGTTTGCAGTAATTCCATACTCATGAGCAACTTCTTCAAAACCTTCTTTTTTGCTCTTTGGATGATGATCAAACAGGGGTTTTATTTTAGCCTTTTGTAAATACAAATGAAACAAAACATGTTCTATTTGGGGCGTTACAGAAATAGGCTTTGTTTTCATTCGCGCTTCTATTAACTCTTTAAGCTTCTCAGCCCTTTTAATAACCGTTCGATAGTTCCTTAGTGCGACCTTGTCTAAAGAAATATAACCCTCTTCTCGGGGTGCGGCCTCAGTTAATAATTCTAAACCCTCAGATCTGTGATGATAAACAATAAGAGTTTCTTCAATTAGGAACAGAGCGGTTTTAAGATCTGTCATTTTATTCACCTCATCAATCCAATTGGTTGTTTCACTGAGTAAAGCTGCGAACAAAAGGCCCTCTTTATCTATAATGGACATATTTACTTTATCTTCTGTAATGGGTTTAACTTTATCTTGCCGGTATCCAATGCTTCTCTAATTACATCAAGATCATTTTTTTTATAGACATAACCTTCAGCCCGGGAATATCGTTTCAATAAATCACGTTTATACAGCTGACTTAAATATCGATAGTTCGTAATACCAATTCGGGCACAAGCTTCGTCCGTATTACAGTAAACTGATTCGCTTTTATACTGAAGCATTTTGAGTTCACGTATCTCTTTAAGTATTTGTTCTAAAGGATCCATTAGTTTGGGAGGATTTTATAAAATACATGTTTGGTACTGATATATTCTATTCTCTCTTCCTGTTCTCTGAGCAGTTTTTTAAGGCTTCTTAACTTTAATGCATCAGCTTGTATTTTGTTAATCAAATCTTCACAGTTACAGTTGCATTCAATCTTTTTAGTATCCATCAATATGATTTTTTATATGATTCTTTGATTCTTTCTTTTCTGTAATTTGACTTTCAGTGTGCATTTTAATTATGGTGTTTGCAGCTATTGAAGCCAAGGTCCTAATGGTATTAATTTCACTTTCAGTCATTCCTTTTAAATGATCATTATTATCTTTTGCCTTTTTTTTCATTATACAACTTTCAGTTTATTCTGACCTTGCCAATGTAATTGCAAGATTTTCGCCTTCTCTGATGAGGTGATCTTAATATATTTATTGAAAGCCTTCTCGGTTTTGTGTCCTGTTACCCCCATAATAACAAATGAAGGAACTCCTTGGAGATAAGCATTTGTTGCAAAGCTTCTCCTTGCAGTATGAGAGGAGATTAATTCATACTTTTTATAGTTTGCTATCACTGTCATTCCGCCCTTTGTTGTTTTCTGACTTGTTTTAGCCTGCAGGCTTTCGGTCAGCTTGGCTATTTCCTTTAAGTAATCATTCATTTTCTGATTAGAAATCGCTTGTGGTAAATGACCTTTATACTTTTTTAATATTGCGGTTACTACAGGGTGCAAAGGAATCACAACCTTTTCATCAGTCTTCTTTGTAGTAATGTGAATAAATCCGGATTTAATCTTTTCTTGTGTGATCTCTGTAAAATCAGAATATCTTAAACCGGTATAACATCCAACAAGGAATAGATCACGGACCTTTTCTAGTCTAGGCCCTCCTTTGAGATCTAAATGATAAAGCTCATCAAGCTCATCTTCGGTTAAATAAATGCTATCCGCCTCTTCTGATATTACTCGGAAACGCTTGCTCTTATATGAAAGATTTTTATTGATACCTCTTTCTGTCGCCTCATTTAAGAATGTCTTCAAATCCTTAATGATTCCACCGATGGTATTAGTAGCAAGACCTTTGGTTTTTGTTAAGTATTCAATAAGGTCCTGATAGAAGTCAAGATCAATAGTATCAAAATCAACGTTTTTGCGTTTATGAGTGGAGTAGGCTTTCAAATGATTAAAGCTATTCCGGTAAAGTTTGATAGTGTTGCGCGAAAATGTTCTCCCGGTGTTCTGGTTGGTTTTTATCTTGGCTTCTTCAATATACTGTTCTATGAATTCGAAAAGATTGAATTGAACTGCAGCCTTTCCGTTAAGATCTTTATTTAATAGATCACGTAACACCTCAACGGCAGGTTCATGATTCTTGTCATTTACATATCGTCTGAATGCATTCTTTGCTTTCTCTTCAATATTATCCAGTCTTGTATTGAATTCGGGGAAGGTTGGAAATTGTTTTACCCGTTTTGCTCTTTGAAAATTGTCTTTCTTCTTATCGGTTTCCCAGTGCTTTGGTGGAATTGATAAGCCTGTAGGAAATACCAGTTTATTATTACTCCATCTTACGATGAGGTGAATTGCTGTCTCACCTGGGGAACTTGCATCTCTTAAATTGAATCTAAATTTTGCCATGTGATCAGATAACTATGACAAATGTAAATGAATTTAGAATGTGTTGTCGGTTTTGTTGTCGGTTTTTATAAACAATACTTTCTTTTGATTTGTTTCAATTGGCTATAATCATTTAAAATAAAGAGATTTGGGGCGTATTTATGCATACTTCAGCCAAGTTGAGCAATAAGGTTAGACTCCGGCACTGGGTACAACTCAAGGGGGCTTCCACCTCTGAAAGTTAAGCAGAGCCTCATCTTCGCAAGAAGATGGGGTTTTTGTTTAAAAAAATTTGGTTGCAGGTTACAATAACTCCACAGTATAATTACGTAAATATTTCAATTTTTTCTCCAAATCTTATATTTCAGGGAGTTTTGTTTATTATTGCCTATGATGCAAACAGCAATTACTCCATTAGCTGAAATTAGCTTCGATGAAGAAACGACTATTCTTCACATAAAAATTTTTGAAAATGCTGATGTTAACCTCGAAAATGCCCGCAAACATTTTGAATTGGTAGAACAATTGATCGGACGAACACCTCATTTCGCTCTTGTTGATGCTTCTCATCATTACACAATTGAGAAAGAAGCCTGGAAATATGCTTCGAAAGTACATGTATTATCAAACAGGAAAGCAATTGCTCATTATAATTCATCCTATGCAAACAATTTAACTACAACTTTTTTTAAAGCTACTCAAAAACCAACAATTCCTTTTCAGATTTTCAAAACTCAAAAGGAAGCAACTGATTGGTTTAAAACAATCCGGTAAATTGTAAGCTTCACAAGAGAAACCGACACTTACATGCCTCACTCTCCGCCTAATAAAATCGATACCACCATCTTCCTCGAAGAGCTTAGAAAACGTGTAACTGTTCCCGAAGGAGAGTTTGAGAAATTCCTGGAATTATGGGAATTCAAAAAGTACAAGCGCAATGAATTTATTTTAAAGGCTGGTGAGGTTCCTGAATTTTCAATATTTGTTCTGGAAGGTTGTCTGCGCCAATATATTGTTAATGAAGCTGGAGAAGAGTCCATTGTATACTTTGCAGAAGAAAGACACTGGATCGGAGACCTGCCTGCAATGCGGAGCAAATCTCCTTCTGCATTTAATTTCCAGGCGATAGAAGAATGTAAGCTGCTTGTGATCTCTGCGGAGAATTGGGAAAAAGCTTTTATTGATTTTCCCTGGTGGGCTCAGGCGCATCTCACCGGCTACCAAAAATGGACTTCTATGCTGCAGCAAAAAATGGCTGAAATGCAAACGCATACAGGTGAAACGAGATACCTGAATCTGTTAAAGGAAAAGCCTAAGCTGTTTCAGCGTGTTCCTCAACATTATATTGCTTCTTATTTAGGCATCAGTGCAGAGACGCTGAGCCGCATCCGCAAAAAACTTTCCCGCGACTGAATTTCTTGACTTTAGTCAACGCTTTTCGATAATCCCCTGAAGTAGCTTTGTCCCATAATTTTTTATTTAACTAATAATAAAAACAATGGCTAACAAAAAAACATTACTTCTGATTGGGATTGATCCATCCCTTATTGATTTTACAGGTCCTGAATTTGCCGCTTTTCCGGGTTTAACAGCTGAAAAGGTAGAGGCAGGAATCAAAGGTTCTATTAATCAATTAAACGAACTTGGTTATGAAACTCAGTTATGCTGGACTGATTTCGGTCAAACGGCAATAAGTGTTATGGAGAATCATTTGAAAACTAAAAAATTCGATGGGGTGTTGATTGGTGCCGGCATCCGCGTTCCGGGAGCAAATTTTATTCTCTTTGAAAAAATGATCAATTCCATTCACGAGAACGCTCCTCAATCTAAAATATGTTTTAATACTAACCCTCAAGACACCATCGCAGCTGTTCAGCGTTGGATCTAAAAAAATCTATTCTATGAAAAATCTAAAAAATAAAATTGCATTGACACTCTTAGTAGCAGCTATCACATCCTCATTTGCTTTTACACCTTTTAAAAATGGTAAAGTCATTATGATCATTTCGATTGAAGTTCAGAACTTTTCTGAATGGAAAAAAACATTTGATGGAGGTGCTCCAATTCGCCAAAAGGCAGGAATAAAAGTGGTCAGTATCTGTTCTGCATTTGATAATGAAAATAAAATAACAATAATTGAAGAAGCGGAAAATGCTCAGTCGGCAGACAATTTTCTTTCAATGTTAAGATCTAAGCAGAAGTCAGGAGACATTTCTAAACTTGAGGTCAAAGTATTAGATAAAGTTGAGTGAAATAATTTTAGGCGGATTTTTGTCTGATACCATTGTCCAAGGGGGCTTCGTAAATTTTAGTGTAAACAGAGCTTTTGCTTTGTTTCCCTGAAATTACGATCTCTCTTTTTAGAATGGTTATACTGCTGCAGATAAAGCCGTCACGAAGATCAAATTCATGGAAGGCCGTTTCAATCTGACCGAATTTATTTTTAGTGATTCCTTTTGCGATATTAATATGAGGAATAAATTTTTCAGGCGCTTTTAAATTGAATGTGTGAAGTAAAGTTTTCTGCAGCTTTTTAATTTCAATGCTCTCAACGTTTAAAACAAGATCACGTGTATAGGTGTGATCAAAAGTTCTTGCACCGTTGATCAGGATTTCAAAATCATTGAATGCAGCAGCAGCCTCTTTCGCTTTTTCAATTATATAATTATCGCGATTTGATTTTTCCCGGAAGAGAGCTAAAGAAATATGCGGGACAGAATTAAGATTTTCTTTCGAAATACCAATTCGTTCATTCAGTTTCCCCTTCAGATCTTTTATCTGCTGCTTGATCCCTGCTGAAGGAGTGATAAGAAGAAAATATTCGTATGACAGAACTGAAACGGGTTCAGCATTTATCACATTCAGTATTGGCTCGAATCCGAAAAGTTTTAGCTGAATCCCCATGTTTATTTTTTCTCAAATGTAGAGTAAGACGATTATTTTCCTTGCTATGAATTGTAGAACCTTGAATTTTTTTAACTTAGTTTTCTTTTCGGAGCCCTCTTTTTAATAAGCTCTGATTCCATCATTTTTTTTCCTGCAACGTCATCCCCGGCTATTTTTAAAAGATCCTTTTCGAGACCCAGAATAAACAAGACCTGGCAATAAATTCCCATCGCCACACTAGGAGAACCTTTTTCGATCTGCCATAGGGTAGCCCGACTAATATTCGCTCTTTCCGCTATTTGCTGTGCGCTAAGCTTTCTGCGCAGCCTCGAGAGCTTTATATTTTCTCCCATCTCATTTAAAATGCGGAGAGATGAAGACATTAAAACTGGTTTTCTTGAATTCATAATGTATACTATTTTAAACAAAAATACGCTTAATGTTTATTATAATTAACACATTTGTTTATTTTATACAACGAGAGCAGGGAGGCAGCAGAACCAAAGTCGGTGGTTACAGTGAAATCATTAACTGCTTAGGAATTGTAGTACACTTCCAGATCTTTCCCTATGTCACTTCTGAAATACTTACCTTCATAACGTATCTCGCCAGCATTCTTAAATGAGCTTGCAAGTGCTTCTTTCATGGTATTTCCAAAAGAAGTAACAGCAATTACTCGTCCTCCGTTAGTAACTATCTTACCTGCATCGGAAGTGGTTGTTCCTGCATGAAAGGCCAGACTTCCCCTTACATTTTCAAGTCCCGTAATAACATCACCTTTTTTGTATTCTTCCGGGTACCCACCCGCAACAAGCATTACAGTGGTGGCAAAACGTTCATCCACTTCAAATGTTTTTTCATGAAGATTGCCATTAGCAACACCTTCAAAAAGATCCAAGAGATCGGATTTGATCCTTGGTAAAACAACTTCTGTTTCGGGATCCCCCATGCGGACATTGTATTCTATCACCTGCGGGTCGCCATTCACATTCATAAGGCCGATGAAAATAAATCCTTTATATAAAATCCCTTCTTCCTTTAATCCATTGATAGTAGGAATTATCACACGCTCTTCTACCTTTTTTATAAAATCTTTATTGGCAAATGGAACCGGAGAAACAGCACCCATTCCGCCTGTGTTCAATCCAACATCCCCTACTCCGATCCGTTTATAATCTTTAGCCGCAGGTAATATCTTATAGGAATTTCCATCTGTAAGAACAAAAACAGAAAGTTCTATCCCTTTTAAAAATTCTTCGATCACAACTTTGGAAGAAGCATTCCCGAATTTAGCATTTGCGAGCATTTCTGAGAGTTCTTTTTTTGCTTCATCAAGAGTATTTGGTATAACAACTCCTTTTCCTGCAGCAAGTCCATCGGCCTTTAAAACGTACGGAGGCTGTAGTGTTTCCAAAAATTTCAATCCTTCATCTAACGTTTCTTTTGTAAAGGTTTCATATTTAGCAGTGGGTATATTGTGACGAAACATAAAACGTTTGGAAAAATCTTTACTGCCTTCTAGCTGCGCTCCATCCTTCTGAGGACCGATCACAGGAATATCTTTAATCTCTGCATCAGCGAGAAAAAAATCATGAATTCCTTTTACTAAAGGATCTTCAGGACCAACAACAACCATATTAATCTTATTCTCAAGAACGAATTTTTTTATCCCGGGAAAATCAGTTGCAGATAAATTAAGGTTCGTTCCCACGCTCGCTGTCCCTGCGTTACCCGGAGCAATATATAATTTGGAAAGTTTTTTACTTTGTGACAACTTCCATGCGTATGCATGTTCACGGCCGCCTGAACCAAGTATAAGAATGTTCATTTTGAGATAATTTTTGTGGGGCAAAGAAACAAATTTTTCACCACTAAGGCACTTAGAGCACTAAGAAAACTATGATTAATCGTTAGGAAAATTTCATATACATTTGCTTAATGCTGATCATTCCGAAAATATTTGATTCTTCCAAAGTTATTGCAGCGCAAAGCACGAGACAAGGAGGTGTTAGTCCTGCACCATACAGTTCACTTAATCTTGGTATGTCTGTTAAGGACAATCAGGAAAATGTATTAAAGAATCGTGAGCTGTTTTTTGGAAAATTAGGTATTGACCCATCACATGTAACCAAGAGTCACCAGGTACATGGCAATCATGTATTGGTTGTTGATGAACCTGTAACAACTGAAGGTTACGATTCGCTTATCACCAATAAGCCCGGAGTGTTTCTTGTTGTTTCCATAGCTGATTGTACTCCTATACTTATCCATGATGAAAAGAACAATGCTGTTGCAGCAATTCATGCCGGCTGGAGGGGAACAGCAGGAAAGATCGTGAGTAATACATTGGCACTCATGAAAAAAAACTACGGAACAGAAGGAGAAGATTGCAAAGCCTTCATAGGTGCCTGCATTAGTTATAAGAATTTTGAAGTTGGTGATGAGGTAGCAGAAAATTTTGAAGATAGAGTTAAACGTTTTGATGAAGCAAAACATAAATGGTTTGTGGATCTGAAATCAGCAAACAGCCTGCTTCTTGAGGAAGCAGGTGTATTGCGGGAAAATATTGAACCCAGTAATTATTGTACTGTAGATAATAATGATCTGTTCTTTTCACATAGAAAAGAAAAAGGTGTGACGGGAAGAATGATGGCGGTGATTGGGATAAAGAAATCTAACGCTTAGTTGCTGTGGCCGCAGATTCGCAGATTTTAATAACTTCGGATTACACTTTGAAATTAATTTAGGTGATTGACGTCCTCAAAACCACCAACTCAATAAATAATCTAAAAAAAATCCTTCTCCTTTTTCAGGGAGAAGGATTTAGTATCGGTAGAGGTCTAAAGTGGAATATTCCCGTGTTTCTTCTTCGGCAATTTTGAAACTTTATTCTTTAACATTCCAAAAGCGCGGATCAATTTTTCTCTTGTATCTTCAGGCTTGATCACTTCATCAACATAACCTCTTTCAGCCGCGCGGTAAGGGTTCGCAAAATGTTGAATATATTCTTTTTCCTTCTCAGCCAGTTTAGCTGCAGGATCTTTCGCGGCAGCAATCTCGGCCTTAAAAATAATTTCTGCGGCACCTTTTGCTCCCATTACTGCGATCTCCGCTGATGGCCAGGCGTAATTCATATCCGCACCAATGTGTTTACTGTTCATTACATCATACGCTCCACCATAAGCTTTCCGGGTGATCACAGTGATACGCGGAACAGTAGCTTCTGAAAATGCATATAATAATTTTGCACCATTTGTAATGATACCATGCCATTCCTGATCTGTTCCCGGAAGGAAACCAGGAACATCTTCAAATACCAATAAAGGAATATTGAAACAGTCGCAGAAACGCACGAAACGTGCTGCCTTCGTAGATGAATTAATATCTAAAACCCCGGCAAGAAATGCCGGCTGATTAGCCACAATTCCAATACTCTTTCCGCCTAAGCGTGCAAAACCAACGACAATATTTTCCGCAAAATTTTTATGCACTTCAAGGAAAGTATCTGTGTCAATTACTCCTGTAATTACTTCACGAATATCATAAGGCTGATTTGGATTTTCAGGAATGATCTTGTTAAGCTCAGGACGCTTTTCATTTCCATTACTTTCATAAGGAACGCTTGGTGCATCATCCTCACAGTTCTGAGGCATATAGCTTAATAATGCTTTGATGTTATTGATGCATTCAATTTCATTGGCACATGAGAAATGTGTTACACCCGATTTTGTTGAATGTGTTGAAGCTCCTCCTAATTCTTCGGAAGTTACTTCTTCGTGGGTTACAGTCTTTACAACATTAGGACCTGTCACAAACATGTATGAAGTGTTCTCCACCATCATGATAAAATCTGTGATTGCAGGTGAATAAACAGCACCGCCTGCACATGGCCCCATGATCGCAGATAGCTGGGGAATAACTCCCGAAGCTAATACATTACGATAAAATATATCGGCATAACCTCCCAATGAAACAACTCCTTCCTGGATACGCGCACCACCACTGTCATTCAATCCGATGCAAGGTGCACCATTTTGTATTGCAAGGTCCATAATCCGGCAGATCTTCTCAGCATGTGTTTCACTTAATGAACCGCCAAACACTGTAAAATCCTGGGAAAACACATACACCAGGCGGCCATTCACTGTTCCGTATCCTGTAATAACTCCATCTCCAAGGTATTTCTCACGGTCTAAACCGAACTCTGCTGAACGATGTGTAACAAACATTCCGATCTCTTCAAAACTTCCTTCATCCATAAGGAAATGAAGGCGTTCGCGGGCAGTGAGTTTCCCTTTCTTATGCTGTGATTCTATTCGTTTAACACCACCGCCTAAATGGCCTTCCTCGATTTTTTTATTTAGTTCTTTGATCTTGTTTTCCATATCTATTTTACTAATGCATATAATTTACCATCAATGTATTTTCCGTCCTTAAAGTACGCTTTTTTTAATGTGCCTT